>PWMU01000131.1 GCA_003558065.1 Opitutia bacterium
AACCTGTAAGCAACGGTGCTATATAACTTCCGTTTCGAAGGTATTTTCAACACCAACTTTCTCACAAGTTATTAACATGGCAGCTGCTGATAACTTTTCACCCCTGTCGTATCGGTCGTGAAGCTACTGACCGGGCAAGATCTTCGGTGCTGGGAGGGGAACAGGGCGAAGGGAATTTCGGGCTTATTTTTTTTTGGCACATTTATTGCTTGCCTCGATGGTTCCGATCCTTTCGCACACGAAATTCCGCACAAACCAGGCGGGGTTTTCGAATGCCGCCGTTCCGCAAGGACGTCAGAGGGCTGCTGGGGG
Source organism: Opitutia bacterium (assembly GCA_003558065.1). Lineage (GTDB taxonomy): Bacteria > Verrucomicrobiota > Verrucomicrobiia > Opitutales > T3Sed10-336 > PXDC01. The sequence goes on from PWMU01000131.1 coordinate 313, forward strand.
CGCGCCGGGACGGGTTATTTGCGGCGCATGTGGGCGATGAGTCGTTCGTTGAATTCCCGGGCGGAATCGTGGCCCAATGCTTTCAGGGCCTGCCCGAGCGCAGCGACTTCGACCAGCCGCGCCATGTCCCGCCCCGGGCGCACCAGCAGTTCGATGTGCGGCGTCTTGATGCCGTGAATCTCAAAATAATCCTGGTCGAGGCCGGTGCGTTCCTCCTCCATACCGGCTTCCCAGATACGGAAAGTGATCACCAGGTCGATGCGCTTTTCCACCCGCACGCTGCGGATGCCGAACATTTCGGCTACGTTGATGATGCCGATGCCCCGGCATTCCATGTAGCCGCGGTTGAGCTCGGAGCTCCGTCCAATCAGTTTATGCTCGTCGATCAGCGACACATAGGTCAGGTCGTCGGCGACCAGGCTGTGTCCCCGTTCGATCAGCGCGAGGGCGCATTCGCTTTTTCCCACACCGCTGCTGCCCCGGATCAGCGTGCCCGTGCCCCCGATGTCCATGAGTGTGCCGTGCGCCGTGGTGCGCGGAGCGAATTCGTACTCCAGGTAAACCGTGGCGGCATTGATAAAGTGGCGGGTGATAAAGGGCGTTCTGAAAAGGGGAAGATTCTTCTCCTTGACCAGCCTGAGCATGGGTTTGGGGGGGATGTAGTTTCGGGTGAGCACGATGCAGGGGATCGTGCGCTTTACGAGTTCCCGCAGCTTTTCGTATTGTTCCTGTTCGCTGAAGCTCTTCAGGTAGGTCATCTCGGCGGCGCCGAAAACCTGGACGCACTTGTTTGAGAAAAATTTAAAAAACCCGGTCAGGGCGAGTGCCGGGCGGTTAACCCTTCCTTCCTTGAGCCGGCGGCCGAGGGCCCGGTTTCCAGTGATCAATTCAAGCTTGAGCGCCTTTCCGTAGTTCTTCTGGAAATGCGAAATCGTGATGCTCTTGGGAATCTTTGTGGGAGAGGTGACGCTCATAGATTGAAGTTTTCGCCGAGGTAGAGCTTGCGGCTCTGGGGGTCGTTGATGAGGAAATCGCTGTCGCCTTCCGTCAGGACTTTGCCTTCGTAGATGAGATAGGCGCGGTCCACAATGCGCAGGGTTTCGCGGACGTTGTGGTCGGTAATGAGAATCCCGATACCGCGTTTTTTCAGCTCAAGTACGATTTCCTGGACGTCCGCGACACTTATGGGGTCGACGCCGCTGAAAGGTTCGTCCATGAGCAGAAAGCGCGGGCGGGTCACCAGCGCCCGGGAGATCTCAAGCCGTCGACGTTCGCCACCGCTGAGGGTGTAGGCCCGCTGCTTCGCCAGGTGCGCCAGGCTCAACTCCTCCAGGTGCCGTTCGACGACGTCGTTTCGTTCCTTGCGGCCGATGGGAAGGGTTTCGGCGATGGCGCGGATATTCTGTTCGACGGTCAGTTTGCGGAAAACCGAGGCTTCCTGGGGAAGGTACCCGAGCCCGCGCCGGGCCCGCAGGTGCATAGGGGTGCGCGTGACGTTTTCCCCGCTGATAAAAACCCGTCCTTCGGTGACCGGGACCAGGCCGACGATCATATAGAAGGAAGTCGTTTTCCCGGCGCCGTTCGGCCCTAGAAGGCCCACGATCTCGCCGGCTTCGACGTGAATGTTAACCCCATCCACCACCCGCTTGCGTGAGTAGCTTTTCACCAGGTCCTGGGTCGCGATGCGCCGGGGGGCCGCGGCATCGTTCGGTGCGGCTTTGGTTTCCTGGGGTTCCGGTGAGCTCATTCCGGGGAATCCTCCTCTTCGTTCGGCCTCTCCTGGTCGCGGAATCCGAGATCCGGAAGGGTGGGGAGCGTGACCCGGGCGGGGCGTTTGGCGCTGCTTTCAACCACGGCCCTCTCGAGGCCTTGATAAAGGATGATCCTCTCGCCGCTGACTTCGCCCTGGGCGTCGCGAATCACCGGGGATTCGGTCAGAATGACACGTCCCTCGTCCGGGAGCACCTCGGCGCGGCCCGCGGTCGCCTCGCGGCCCTCCTGGCTCACGTGAACCCTTCCGCTGGCGACGATACTCCGGATACGGCCCATCCCCGCCAGGCGTTCTTCGGATTCGTCGCGTTGATTTCCGCGGGAAGACAGCACTTCGAGGCGGTCACAGGTTAGGACGATGTTGCTGCCGGTTACACGGATATTGTCCGTGAAAATGAACCGGGCTTCGTGGTCGTCGGCGATCATCTCGAGTTGGTCGCCCTGAATGACGGTGGCCGCGCCGACTTCACGTTCGGCGTCCCTCGGGAGCACCAGCGCTTCATCGCGGTCGAGCGGCCGCATTTCACCCCTGGTTTCGGCATCCGCGCCTGTCGCGGAATCCGCCGCCAGGACCGGAGTGATGAGCAGGAGGGCCAGGAAACAGGCCGCGGACTCTACGCGGGCCTTTGGTGCTGTCGTGCCGGCGGAACGGCTGGAGGAGGTGCCGAGGGCGCGGCGGCACGAAAAGAATGGTAGATGATACATGATGTGCTGGAAATCCGGAATTGATTTTGGAAAAGTGGCGCGGGCTTACAACGAAAAGGATAAATGCGGGGTTGAGGGTCCCCGCGGAGCTGGGCCAATTCCGCTCATGGCAACGGCATCAGGAACCCTTCCAGTTCCTCGAAGAAAGTGACCTCCACTTCCTCGTCGATGACGATGCGGTTGGCTGCCCGCATCCAGGACCAGCTTTTTCCGGTGGCCCGGTAGTTGTCTCCCGTGACCTCGATGCTCCGGTCACCCCGGGCCTCGTTGCGATCGATGAACACCGTGGCTTCCGGGCTCTGGCTCCGGCTTCTGACCCGCTCGTCCTCCCCGCCGGAAAAGACGCGGAGGTTCATGCCGATGACGTCGATCCGGTCCTCGCTGATGAAATGAGCTTCGGCGCCCCGGAGGTCCCAGATGCGATGGCCTTGATCGTCGAACATCGGAAGCCTGAAGTTTTCCACCGGCGCGTCCGGGACAATCTGGGCGGGGAGCTGGCCGGAAAGAAGAAAGGTTCCGATCAGCCCAAGGGCGGCCAACAGGCGGACGCCTGGTTGCCGAGCTCGTGAAGTCGCTTTTGCGTGAATGTCTAAGGTAAAAGGCTGCATGGTCGCTTACATTGAGACCCCGGCTTTACCGGTCGGTTTCGTGGTGTGGCCCCGCGGTCGATTCGCTGTAGGTGCCGGTCCTTCCTGGGGGCATTGGATCAGGATTTCCGGCTTTCGAGCAACAGGTCGCAAATTTCCCTCACCGCCCCGAATCCGCCGGCGCGCACGGTAATGCAATCGGCGTACTGCCGGACGGCCTCGGCGGCTTCCGGTACGCTGATCCCGATTCCGGCCAATTGCATGGCCGGCACGTCGATAACGTCGTCGCCCATATAGCAGGCTGCTTCCGGCGGGATTCCGGTTTGCCCGAGGACCTCGCGCAGGCCCGCCTCCTTGTCGTTCCGCCCCTGGATCAGATGGGCGATTTTCAGTTCGGCGCCCCGGGCCGTGGTTGCCCCGGAGGCCCTTCCGGAGATCCAGGCCACTTCGATGCCGGCTTCTCGGACTCTGGCGAGGCCGAATCCGTCGAGAACCGAGAAGGCCTTGCTTTCGGTGTTGTCCGAGCCGACAAAGACTCTTCCGTCGGTCAGGATTCCGTCGACATCCATGGCAAAGAGACGGATTTGAGCCCACCGGGTTTTGGAGATCGGGTTTAGAGGGTTCATTTTATTCGAGCCAGGCGGCGACGGCGTCGACGATCGAGTCGCGGGACGGGCGATAGACCGCTTCGAGTTCGGGAGCGAAGGGGACCGGTAGGTCCGCGGAGGCCAGCCGCAGGGGCGGCGCCTCCAGTTCAAAGAACAGTTCCTCGGTCAACCGGCTGACCAATTCCGCCCCGAATCCCGCGTTCCGGCGGCCTTCGTGGAGAACGATCAGGCGGCGGGTTCTTGCCAGGGACTCGCGCACCGGATCCAGGTCGACGGGGGAGAGGGCGCGGAGATCGAAGAGGTCGGCCGACAGTTCGTATTCCGTCTCCAGATAATCGAGCGCCTCATCGGCCTCGTACACCATCTCGCCGTAGGTGACGAACGTTGCGCCGGTGCCTTCCCGTACCTTCCTGGGATGCCACACGTCGCGATAATCCACGTCGAAAGCGACCTCTTCCTTGCCCCGTCGGTAAAGCTTTTTGTGTTCGAACAGCAACACCGGGTTGTTGTCCTCGTAGGCGGCCAGAAGGGCGTTGTAGGCGTCCTGAGGCGTGCTCGGATAGAGCAGCTTCAGCCCGGGCATGTGCAGGTAGAGCGCCTCGAGGTCCTGGGAATGAAACGAGCCGAAGGTGAGCCCCCCGCCGCAGGGAAAGCGAAGCACCAGCGGGACTTCCGCACCGGAACGGAAGTGGTAGGTTGCCGCGTTCAGGATGATCTGCGTCGTGGCGTCGGTGGCGAAATCGGCGAACTGAAACTCCAGGATCGGCCGGTGGCCGTTCAGTGCCAGCCCGGTGGCGTGGCCGACGGTCGCCGATTCGGCTACCGGCGTATTGATGACGCGTTTGCGGCCGAACTCTTCGAAGAGATCCTCGGTCACTTTGAACGGTCCGCCGTACCCGGCAATGTCCTGGCCGAGAAGGACAGCTTCGGGAGAATCGCGGAGAATCCTCCGGTGGGCGCGCTGGAGCGCCTGAGCGGAGGTGAGGGTTTCGGGATGCTCCGCGGCCGACCAGGAGATCTTTGCGCGGCCTTTGGAAAAGACATCCGCCTGCATCCCCTCCGGATCGGCCGGAGGGTGGGCCATAGCCGCTTTCACCGACTCCTCGGTGAACTCGACGAGTTCACTTTCCACCGCCTCGATCTCTTTCTCATAACCGGATTGAACCAAATGGTCGCGCAGCAGCGGAAGCCCGTCCTTCCGCGCCCACGCTTCCGCCTGTTCGGCCGGAACGTAGTCGCAGGTGTCGTAGGCGGCGTGGCCGCGCAGGCGCAGGCATTTCGCCTCGATGAAATAGGGATAGCACTGTTCGCGCACCCGGTCGACGGCCTTGCTCAGGGTTGTCAGCGAGGTTTCGGTGTCGCTGATATCGAGCAGCTCGCCTTCCATCCCGTAACCTTCCGCCCGTTTCACCAGATCGGCGGTGGCGAATTGTTCGGAGGTGGGCGTCGAATAGGCGTATTCGTTATTTTCCAGGATGAACAGGATCGGCAGCCGGTAGAGGGTGGCCAGGTTCATGCATTCGTGGATGTCGCCCGTGCTGCTGGCGCCATCCCCGAAGAAGGTGATCCCGATGGCGGGGTGCCCCTTCCGCCGTTGCGAATCCGCTCCGCCCAGCACGTTCGAGGGCATGGCCCCCAGATGGCTGATCATCGGGTAGCTGCGGTTCTTCGGATCCCCGTAATGCACGTTGCCCTCGCGTCCCCTGGTCGGGCTTCCGGCGTTGGCGAAGTAATGACTGAGGTGGTCGCCGAGCGGCAGGCTCCAGATCAGTTTGCCCGCGAGTCCCCGGTGGGAGAACGACACGACGTCGATGTCCTTGTCCGCCAAAAGCCCGATCGGCGCGGCCAGGCCTTCATTGCCCTGGCCGCCGGCGACCGTTCCGCGGATCAACCCCTGCCGGAAAAGCTCGAGTATCCGGTTGTCGGCCGTGCGCGCCAGGAACATCCACCGGTAGCACGTCATCAATGCCACTTCGATGTGCCGGAGATCTTTTGCCCGCAAGTCCCTGGATTTAAGTAAGGAAGGAAGCGATGGATAAGCCATAAACGGCATTCAGATATGACCCGCTTTCCCGGAGAATCCAATCAATAAATAACCATGAATCCCTCTCCGGCCGACAGGACCCGGGCCGGTCAAAACTCCAGGCTTTCCCCCGGAGCGAGGACTATCGGGTCCGCACCGGCGCGTTCGCAGCCCTGGGAAAAAATCTTGGTGTCCGCCTCGATCAGGGGCCAGGTATCGTAGTGCGTGGGGACCACTTTCTTCGGGCCAAGGAACGTGATCGCCTTGACCGCGTCGTCGACACCCATGGTGAAGTTGTCCCCGATCGGGAGCAGGGCCACGTCGATGTGGCGTTCTTCGCCGATCAGTTTCATGTCCAGAAAGAGTCCCGTATCGCCGGCGTTGTAAAGGGTTTTACCCTCCGCGGTAATAAGGAGTCCGGCGGGATTGCCCATCGTAATCCGTCCGTCCGGCGTGGCCAGGCTGGAGCCGTGGTGGGCGATGGTGAACTTGACGTTGCCAAAGGGGAACCGGTGTTGGCCGCCGATGTACATGGGATGCGTGTTCAATCCCTTGTCGGCGAAATAGTCTCCGAGCTCGAAGTTGGCAATGATGGTGGCGTCGTTCGCCCGGGCGATCTCCTCGGTGTCCCCGACGTGGTCTTCGTGCCCGTGCGTGAGCAGAATGTAGTCGCAGGAAACCTCGGACGGTTTGACGGGAGATTTTTCGTTTCCCGATAGAAACGGGTCCATCAGGAGTTTGTGGTTTCCAATCTCAAGCAGAAACGCGGAGTGTCCGAAGTAGGTCAGTTTCATGGTATGAATCGGGTTGGATGGTTGCTTTGAAACAGATCGGTGAGCTTTTTGCCAAGCCTAAGTCCATGCGACCCAAACGCAACCCTTCTCTGGCCTGTTCGTCGTGATCGGTGATGGCCGTAGCGGGAAGATTGAAAAAGGATTGCAATGCCGGGTCGGGAGGGTATTGCTGTACTCGATTAACCGCAATGAACCCCAGCAAGACCTTGAAACCGACCGCGATCGATTGTTTGCCTGGCGTGCCCCATAGACTGAGCGACAGGAGTGAGGCGGGGGCGGCTCTGGAATAGGGCGCAGGGACCGGGAACACTTTATGGATTTTCCCAAGTCCGACGAATACTGGCGTCTTCCTGTCCGCGTGGCGGCGGCCTACATGGTGCTTTCCGGTATCTGGATTGTCGTTTCCGATTGGCTGGTCCATACGGTCGCCCCGTCTCCGGAGGTACACTCGTTCATGCAGACCTACAAGGGCCTGCTGTTTGTTTCCGTTACTTCGCTTTTATTGTTTCTGCTACTTCGGCACCATTCAAAGCGTCGTGCCGAGCGGGACGCCTTGATTCGCCGGCAGGCCAGGCTTCTCGATATCGCGGATGTCGCGATTATCGTGCGGGATTGGAATGGTCCCATTACCTACTGGAACCGGCAGGCGGAGGATCTGTACGGATGGACGGCGGGCGAAGCCGTTGGAAGATTTCCCCGGGAACTCTTCAGTGAAGGCACGGGTGACGAAGGGCTTCCGGATGTCAAAGCCGCGTTGCTGAAGCATGGGTCGTGGCGAGGGGAGGTCAGGCAGACAACCAAGCAAATGAGGGAGGTCATTGTCGAAAGCCAACTGACGCTGGTCCGCGACAGCAACAACCAGCCCGAGTCGGTCCTTTGCATCAACGCGGACAAAACCGAACACAAGTTTCTCGAGGAACAGGTTCGACAATCGCAGAAACTTCAGTCCATAGGATCTTTGGCCGCGGGTATCTCTCATGATTTCAGCAACGTTCTCGCCGCGGTTAACGGGTATTCGGAGCTCCTCATGAACTCGCTCGGGCCGGAGGAAAGCGATCGCCGCCATATGGTGGAGGGCATCCTTGCGGCCGGCGGCAGGGGGAGGAATCTGGTCAGGCGGATTTCAACATTTCTTCAACACAGGGAAGCGGCAAGGACCGATGTGAAACTTGACGACCAGGTCGAAGAAATCACCACGATGCTCAGGGATACCTTTCCTTCGGGCATCGTGATTGAAACGGAGTTCGAGGGTGACCTTCCGGCACTGAGGGGCGATCCGCTCCAACTGCAGCAAGTGGTGCTCAATCTCTGCGTCAATGCACGCGATGCGATGCTGCCGAGTGGAACCGTTGTCGTGAGGGTTCGGAGGGCTGCCTCGCACGAGATGCTCGCCGGTGAAAGCACGGAGCATCTGTGCCTCGAAATCAGCGATACCGGACAGGGGATTCCGGAGGAAATCCAGTCGACTTTATTTGATCCATTTGTGACCACCAAACATGAAGTTCGAGGGACGGGTCTGGGCCTTTGGGTGGTGGAGGGAATCGTCCGCGCTCACCGCGGTTGGATTGATCTGAAAACCCTGAAGGGCCGCGGCACGACTTTTTTCATCTATTTCCCGGTGGCGAAAGCCGAAGAAACCCCGGAACCGAAGAAAACCTCTCCCGCACCGGAAAGAGATTCGCCGAAAACCCTCCTGGTCGTCGAGGATGGTCGAGGAGGGGAGGGCTTCGTGTCCAGGTGTCTGCGGCAGCACGGCTATGAGGTTGCTGCGGCGAACGGGGAGGAAGAGGCCTTTTCGCTCTACCAGTCGGATACGCGACGTTACGGCACGGTGATTGTGGATTTTGACCTTAAGGAGCTTGATGGTTCCACGTTCCTTGAGCGGCACAAAGCTCTCGCGCCGGACACACCTGTGCTGGTTGTGGCCGGAAGCAGGGATGAACGGCAGGAGGAGGAGTTGCTGAGGCACGGCGCGGCCGACATTGTGGGTAAGCCTTACGGGGCCATGGAATTGCTCAAGGCGGTTCAGGAAACGCTGTTGGTTTCACGCAGGCGCTTTGGCGATTGACGCGCTTCAGTTGGATTGCATGCGGCGGCCTCCCTCTCGAGAATGCGTCCGGAATGACAAACGAAATGCAACGGACGGAGATTGCCGTCATCGGAGGCGGGGGCGCCGGGTTCTTTGCGGCCATAACGGCTGCGGAAAGGAATCCGCGCGCGACCGTGACGATTTTCGAGAAGAGCTCCCGGTTTCTCTCGAAAGTCCGGATTTCCGGAGGGGGCCGCTGCAACGTGACGCACGCCTGTTTCGATCCCGCCGAGCTTGCAGGACGTTTTCCGCGCGGCTCGCGGGAACTGCGCGGCGCGTTTCACCGGTGGCAGCCCCGGGACACGATCCGCTGGTTTGAGGAGCGCGGCGTTGCGTTGAAGACCGAGGATGACGGACGAATCTTTCCGGTGACGGACGATTCGGCGACGGTTGTTGACTGTTTCCTGGAGGCGGCGCGCGAGGCCGGGGTCCGGCTTCGTACCCAAACCGCGATTCGCGGGATCACGATTGCCCCCGACGGTTTCTGGCTTCGGATGCAGGACGACACCGTTACTCGTGCGGATCGGGTTTTTGTGGCTCCCGGTTCCCTTCAGAGTTCCCTGATCGGCGCGTCGCTTCGGGATCTGGGCCACACGATCGAGCCCTTGGCCCCGTCGTTGTTTTCTTTTCATGTGTCCGACGGACGTATCCGGGGGCTCCAGGGGATTTCGGTGTCCCGGGCGCGCGTTCGGGTCCTCCCGAAGAGCGGCCCCCGCGAGGGACCCGTCCTGATCACCCACGAAGGCTTTAGCGGTCCGGCTATCCTCCGGCTTTCGGCCTGGGAGGCGCGGCGGCTCCAAGCGCTCGACTACCGGTTTGATATTGCGTTGCAATGGCTGGCCGATCACACCCCGGAATCCCTCCGTGCCGAATTAGCAAGCCGGCGCAAGCGATCCGGCGACCGCAAGGTCAAGAACACTCCGATGGAGGGAATTCCGAAACGGTTGTGGGAAAGCCTCTGTCGAGTCTCGGGAATCGGGGAAAGCGCCACCTGGGCGCGGTTGAAGAGCGAACAGGAAAGGGCGTTGGTGACGGAACTCACCGGCGCGCGGTATTCCGTGCGGGGCAAAACCATGAATAAGGAGGAATTCGTTACCTGCGGCGGCATTCGGCTCAAAGAGGTCGATTTCCGGAGCATGGAGAGCCGGATCGTGCCGGGCCTTTACTTCGGCGGCGAATGCCTGGACATCGACGGTATCACCGGCGGTTTCAACTTCCAATCCGCCTGGACAACGGGACGTATTGCCGGAGAAGCGATGGTGAGCGGAGGTCAGCGGTCGTAAACCGCCGTGTTACCTGCCGCTGATTCGCCATCTCAGGAAAAGTCAGGCGGAAGCGGCTTTTTCTTCGAGCACGGCAAAGAAGGCATCCGTGTCCGCCAAGTCCGTGAAGACGGCGGTGGGTTGGTGTTCCCTCAGGGCATCTTCGGTGAATTTGCCGGTGGCGACGGCGAGCGTATGGGCGCCGATGGCTTTGCCGCAGGTGATGTCGTGGGGGGTATCGCCAATAACGAAAGTGCGATCGGGAGAAAACCGGGTTCCATGGTGGGCGGTTGCTTTCCTGAGGGCATGCGGGCCGAGATCCTTGCGGTGGATCGCGTCGTCGGCGAAGGCCCCGAATGGGAAGTAGCGCCACAGATCGAAGTGGGCGAGTTTCGTTTCCGCGCCGCGCGCCACATTTCCGGTCAGCAGGCCCTGCGCGAAGCGGTGGCTTCCGTCGATATACTCGAGAATGGCCGCGATTCCGGGGAGAATGGTCCCCTGCCGCGCGCCGATTTCATCACGAAGGCTGTCCAGATAGGCTTCAACGATCGCATTCGCGGCCTCGAGCGTGACGGGCCGTCCCAAGTGTTCAAGAATCATTTCCGCAATGTGCCGATCGGTTCGTCCCGCCCAGTCTATCTGCCGGAGATCCAGGTCGGCGTCCTCGGCGAGGCGGGTGGCCCGGACCAGGGCGCGTTCACCCGCCCCCCCGGAATGAATCAGTGTTCCATCGATGTCCCAGAGTACAAGAATTGGCGCCATCTCTGTAAACGATGCTGTCCGGGATTGAGTTGTCGAGGGGGAAAGGGGGAAGTTGTTGTCTGGAACCAGACGGTGCTGCGCCCTGTCACCGGGACGATGCAAAGTCGATTTCCGGGGTGGTTTGTAGTGGTGCTTCTGGGGTTCTCGCTGGTCGGTTGTGCAACCGGCCCTTCTTCGAGAATCAAGCAGGATCCCGAAACATTCGAACGTTTTCCGGCGGACGTTCAGGAGAATATTCGTCTGGGCGAGATCGATATCGGGTACTCGAAGGAGATGGTCGAAATGGCGTTGGGGGAGCCCAACCGGGTGGTGAGCCGGAGGCAGGAAGGCCGGGAGGAACGGGTCTGGATTTACACCCGGTCCGCTCCCAGGTTCGGCCTGTCGCTGGGTACTGCCTACGGCACGGGTTCGGGAGGCCGTTCGACCGGTGTGGGGGCCGGTGTCGGAACGCGGCGGGATCAATCCGAAGAAACCATGCGGGTCGTCTTTTTCGAAGGGGAGGTTACGGGGATTGAAAAGCGCGAGTAACGGCGTATAGTTTCCTCTAATGAAACGATTTTACCTCCCGTCCGCGCTGGTGATCCTGAGCCTGGCTCTTGCCGCGTGCGCCTCACCCGAGCGCCGGATTGCGAAAAACCCCGAATTGTTTGAGAGCTTCCCCCTGGAGGTTCAGGAGAATGTGCGTCAGGGCATTATCCAGATCGGTTATGACCGGGACATGGTCCGGATGGCCCTCGGAGATCCCGATCGCATCAGTACGCTCAGGCGGGAAGGAGAGGAGCTTCAGGTCTGGACTTACACCGGGGTCTACCACACCACCGAGACCTACAGGGTGAGGGATTTCGGGCGTTTCAGCACGATGGATCAGAACATCGTCGTCGATCGAACCCGCCAGCACCCTTATGACCGGATGCGGGTGGAATTCGAAAACGGTAAAGTAATCGCGGTGGAGCAGGCCGAGCGGTGAAGCTCTGTTCAGCCGGCTGAAGCCACGGCTTCCCGGTGTTCTTTGCGCAGGGCTATCAGGTCGTTGAGGACACGCAGCGTTTCTCGCAGGTGAATGTCGAGCCGTTCCCGGTCCTCGGTTTCTTCCTCTGCGGAGGCGCGGTCCTCCGGATCGATGATGTCGAGGTCGCGCGGATCGGGTTGGGTCCGTTCCGCGGGATAGGCCGGTTCGTCGTTCTCCACCGAGTCCAGGTTGACCTCCCGATAGGAAAATCTTCCGCTGCGGGCCAGACTATCTTCGGTCGCGTTCATTTTTTCCCGGAATTCGCTGTCCCGGTAACGCTGTTCGCGGCGCTCTTGAAGGTTGAGGGAAATGGTCTTTTGTTCCTGTCGTTCCCGGAACCACTCCATATTGTCTTTCCAGTACTGGAACTCTTCGAGTTCACTCTGGCGTTTCCTGCTGGACTCGACCAGGGCTTCGAGTCGCTGCTTGTCAAGCGGGAAGGAAACCCCGGCGTTTTCCTTGTACTCGTCCCAATCCCCGGCATCAATGGTGTCCCAGACGAGCGCGTGGGGAAGCTCGGATTCACCTATGGGGAGAAAATCATTGAACGCGGGAATACGAATGTCCGGGATGACACCGCGGTGCTGCGTGGATTCGCCGTCAGGGAGGTAAAACTTTTGAACCGTGAGTTTAGTGGCGCCGATCTGGGAGTCCCCGGCTCGCGCCCCGGGAAGGTAATTGCCGAGTTCGAAGACGGCCTGGACGGTGCCCTTGCCGTGAGTGGACTCCTCGCCGACAATCACAGCCCGCTGATAGCTCTGGAGCGCGCCGGCCACGATTTCGGAGCCCGATGCGCTGTTCTTCGAAACCAATACGCTCAACGGTCCGTCGTAGGTTACTCCGTCTTCCTTCACCGGATCGACGCGGATATTTCCCGAGGAATCCCGGATTCTGACCACCGGTCCCGAGTCGATAAACAGTCCGGTGAGATTGACGGCTTCGCTCAGAAGCCCGCCACCATTGCGACGCAGATCGAGAACGAGGCCGTCTATGCCGACGTCTTCCATTTTCCCTATCAATTCCTTCACATCTTCAGTTGTGCTTGTGGGGGTCTGCCCTCCCTGGCCGCTTCCGTTACCCCCGTAGAATGACGGCACCTCGATGACGCCCAGCGAGCGGGTCTCGCCGTTTTCCAGCGGAACGTCGTAAACCTTGCCGCTGGCCTGCCGGGCGGAGAGTTTGACTTCATCGCGAACAATCGTGACGTCTTCGCGCACGGAGGGATCAGGCGCGTCAGCGGGAATAATCGTCAAAGTGACCTCAGTGCCTTTTTCCCCGCGGATCATGTTGACCACCCGGCGAAGCTTCATGTCCACCACGTCCACAGGCTCCTCGTCCTCCTGGGCGACGGCGACAATACGGTCTTCCGGTTGGATCCGGTTGGTCAGATCCGCCGGGCCCCCGGGAACCAGTTCGCGAATCACGCAATAACCGTCCTCGGTGGTAAGGACGGCGCCGATGCCGACCAGGGACAGGCGCATCGAGATTCCAAAATCCTCCAGGGTGTCGGCTGACAGGAACGTGGAGTGGGGATCGAACCGATTGGTGAGAGTGGTGAGGAACATTTCCTGGATCTCAACGGCGTCAATCTCTTCGATGCTTTGGTCCATCCGCTCGTAGCGCCGTTCGATCCTCTCGAGCGCCGTCGTCATTTCATGCTGCTTCATCGCCTGATTCACGAGCGCGTGGATTTCCTCGAAATCGAGCTCGTCGAGACTCAGGTCTTCGGCGGCGATTTTCGTTTCGATTGTTGCGAAGGCATCCTGCTTCCCTTTTTCCTCAAAGGCGTTGCGGAGGATTTCGGCGATCGTCTCGTGGTCCGGTTCGTCGTCGGTTTCGGAAAGCTCGTCGTACTTTTCTCCGATTATCTCGAGCACGTTCTGCCCCTGTTCTTCGTTGAGGATCATCTGCAGAACTTCGTGTTTGATCCGTTTTTCCCAGAGCTCGAGGGCTTCGTCCGCATTTTTCGGCCAATCGGCCTTTCGCCGGTCCGGTTGATACGCTTGCCCGGTACTCAGGTCAAAATCCTCCTCCAGACGGTTGAGAACCCACCCAAGCCGCTCCTGCGAGCGGGATTTATAGCGGGAAAAAATCTTGAATGCGGGCTCCAGATCCCCCTGGAAGAGGCCGAATTCGACCTGGGGACCGAATTTTTCCAGAATCTGCTGATGGTCTTCCTGGGTGAAAAACAGGCGTGCGTAATCGAGCTCCTCCATGTACCGGGTCAGGAGGTCGTCGATGTCGAGTTCGGAGAGGGTCTTTTTACTGTAGTGCGCGTGCTCCAAAAGCTGTACCACCAGCCGTGCTTCCCTCTCCATCAGGGAAGTTGACTCGAACTCGGTTTCAAAGGATTCCGCCCGGGTGGAAACGGTCATCAAAACCAGGGCGGGCAAAACGATGGAGAGCAATTTTTTCATATAAGCACCAGTTTAGCAAACTTCTCCCTTTCTGTCGCATTGGGAGGCGATTTGTTCCTTATTTATCTGTGCGGCAACAGGGTGGCGAGGGCTTTTTTGGGACAGGGTTACTCGAATGGCATCAGGCCGACGTTTTTTCAAGCGGAATCCCGAGATCCCGGGTGAGCAAGTCGAGGACCAATTGGCGGGTTTCGGTCAATCGAGCGGTGTGGTTTTCCCAGAAGGAGTCGCGGCTGGAGAACCCCATCCATTGAGCGAGAGCGGTCTGCTCGCCGGGGTCTTCGGGAATCACACTGATGCCCTTGTTGAGGTCCCGTCTGAGATTTCCTTCGATCTGTTTAAGGAAGCTGAAATGGGCCAGGAGCGTTTCCGCGGTCTCCCGCGGCACCAGCCCCAGGGCCATCAATTCCTGAAGGACGGCACGAGTGCCGGTTCCGCGGAGCGAGGGGGTCTCGTGTCCGTGCCTGAGCTGGTAAAACTGCGCCAGAAATTCCAGGTCGATCAGTCCGCCGGCGCCCGTCTTGTAGGCGCGTTCCCGGGGGGTGACCTGGTCGCGCTCGTGTTGAATACGAAGGCGAAGCCGCCACAATTCGCACATTTCGTCGTCGGACAGGGGAGCCGAGTACAAGAGCTCTTCGACGAAACCGAGAAACTCCCCGGCGCGGTCGGAATCCCCGTCAACGGGGCGGGCTCGTGTCAACATCTGTTTTTCCCACCCCTGCCCCGCGCCTTTCTTCCCGTGATACTTTTTCAGGGCGGACAGAGTGGTCACCAGCGGACCGGCTTTGCCGTGGGGGCGCAGACGAAGATCGATCTCGTAAACAGGCCCGGAGGAGCCACGGGAGGTCAACAATTGGGCCACATCGCGGACGGCTTTCTCCTGTTCCGGAAGGTGGGTTTCGTCGCCGACAAAGAAGATGTCCAGGTCCGCACCGAAGGTGAGCTCGTTGCCCCCGTACTTGCCGAGGGCGACGGGCAGCAGGTTGCCCGGCGGGTTAAACCGTTCGAGGGCATGAAGAACGACGGCGTCGGCCAGGGTGGTCAGACTCGCGACACTTTCCGCGGGGGTGATGAATTCCAGCAGTTCCCCGATCGCCAGACGGATCTGCTCGGCCCGCACATAGAGCCACAGCCACTCCTGCAGGTCCCGCTCGCCGCTCATGGCACGGAGTTCCTCCAGGGTGTTGGCGGTTGATTTTCTCCGCTTCAGGATTTCCGGCCGCAGCACTTCCTCGAATATTTCCGGGTGCCGGCAGAGGGTTTCGTGGATGAAGCGGCTGCGGTCGAATAACAGGGCCAGTACCTGAAAAAATCGGGGGCTTGCCGAGCAGGATTGCAGAAGCTGGTTCCGTGTGCCGTAACGGGTGGCAAAGGACGAAATACGGCGGAGCGCCCGCACGGGGGAAGCGAGGCGCGGGAGAAGCTCGTCGAGTGTGTCCACGAGATTTCGAAACCGGCTCACCTGATCCCGGGTGAGGCTTCGGTAAGATTCACCCCGCACAAAGGCCCGCAATTCCGCGGAGGCTTCTTCCTCCGCGGCACCGAACCAACGATTCAGTTTCTGCTGAACCGCCTTTGGGGTGGTGTCGCCGCTGAAAAAGGTCCACCAGTAGTCGAACTCTTCGTCGACCTCGGTCGAGGGAATCACCTCGCTGTAGATGCCGCGCACGTAATCCCGGTGGGAATCGAGATGTCCGAGGAAATGTTCCCAGTCGTCGAAGTCGAACGACCGCGCCAGGGTTTCCCGCTCCTGTTTGTCGGCGGGGAGGAGGTGGGTCTGGCGCTCCTGGCGCATCTGAACCCGGTTCTCGATCGCTCGCAGCAGCCAATAGGCTTCGGCGAGTTTGCGGGCGTCGGCCTCATCAATGAGCTGGTACCGCGCGAGCTGTTCAAGCCCCTCGACGGTGGAATGGGTCTGCAAAAAGGGGGTTCGTCCGGCATGGAGCAATTGGAGGGTCTGGACGACAAACTCGATTTCCCGGATGCCTCCGTAACCGGATTTCAGATTGTCGTTCAGGTTATCCGTGCCGACGACCTCTTTCTCGGTTCGTGTTTTCATTGACGCGATTTCGTCCAGGAGGGTCGGCGGAGCGTGGCGCGGATAGCGGAACGAATGCAGCGTTTCCATCAGTTCCCCGCCCAGGGAGTGGTCGCCGGCAACCGGACGTGCCTTGATCAGGGCCATTCGCTCCCAGCTCTGGCCGGCCGCGGCATAGTAGTGCTCCATTCCGGCAAATGAGCGCACCAAAGGGCTTCCGGCCCCTTCGGGCCGCAGGCGGAGGTCGGCCCGGTAGAGATAGCCGTGCTCATTCTGTTCCTGCAGCATCGAGGTCAGCGACTCCCCGACTTTGGTGAAAAATTGTACATTGGTGAACAAGCCGGGTTTCCCTTCCTTGCGGCAGCGGCCCTCGCCCTCGTAGAAGTAGATCAGGTCGACATCCGAGGAGAAATTGAGCTCTCTGCCGCCGAGTTTCCCGAGTGCAAGCACGCAGAATCGGGCGGGCCGGTCGAGGTCCTCGTCCCAGGGTTCGCCGTACCGTTTCAGCCACTGAGCCCGCGCCAGTCGATAGCACTCCCGAATGCAGAGCTCCGCCAGGGCGCTGAGCTGTACGACGGAACCGCGGGAGGAAACCATGCCGTTGACCTCCCTGTAAGCGAGACGCAGCGTCATCCGCCGCCGGAACCGCCGCAGGGCATCCAGGTACCCTGAGGATTCGGCGGAGAGATCGCCCCGGAAACGCCGCCATTCGTCCGCCAGCCCTTTGTCGAGGGGAATTCCATCTCCACGCTCAAAGGGCAACGGCTGTTCCAGCCACGGGACGTACTCCGGATGGTTGAGAAGGGTGCGGTGATAGAGGGGGCTGATTTCAAACAGACGCAGTATCCGTTGCTCGGATTCCGATGAAAGCGCTCCCAGGTTTTCCTCGGAAAGCCGGGCTTTCAATTCCGAAATCATCGACTCAGGATATCTTTGGCCTGATCGAGGATTTTCTTTTCCTCCTCGGTAAGCGACCCGAACCCGTCCGAATTGATCTTGTCGAGAATCCGGTCCACCTCGGCCTGCAGGTGGCGCCGGTTGGTGATGTTCACCTGGTACTTGCCGGCTTTCGGGGTGGTTTTGGGTTTCTTCTTGAACCATTGCGGCATTTCCACCCGGGGTTTCTGGCTCCCGAGCTCCGGAAGGCTGCCGTAAATCAGTTTAAAAAACAGGTACCCGGCAAGGGCGCCGCCGAGGTGGGCCGAAAAGGCGACACGCTCACCTCCCTGCCCGGCCGCGGTGTCCGGGATCTCCCAGAAGAGCAGCCCGACCAGATTGAAGCCGATCAGGATGTAGGCAATGGTCTTCGGTCTGATCGACAGGGGTATGAAAAAGAAACCCATCGGCCGGGTGGGGCTCATGCAGATGAAAAAGATGATCAGGCCCATGACCGCCCCCGAAGCCCCGACCACCGAGCTCCCCGGCGAGAGGTTGAATGCCAGCCACACCGCGCCCCCGACCAGGGCCGATACGAAATAGAGCCAGCAGAACAGCTTTCCGCCCAAAACCACAACCAGCTCCCGACCAAAGAGGTAGAGAAGCAGCATATTGATTCCAATGTGAAGCAGGCCGCCATGCAGGAATGCGTAGGTGACGAGGGTCCAGATGAATCCGGTACGGATCGCCTCACTGGAAAGCGCCAGGATCGAACTCATCGCTCCCGGTTGATTAAACCACGTATGCGTGATCAGTTGTATAATGAACACCGCGATCGTCCCGTACAGGATCCAGTGCATCGCCGTCCAGGTTGAAGGATGGCGCCCGTCTGTACGCATGTAGGGACGATCATAGATCATGGTTAGCTTCTACAATAGCAGCCCGTGCACCCTTGACAAGCGAGCTTTGGCGACAAATGCCAACTTTTTTGTTTATTTCAGGGGCGGCGAAGGGTTTTGCGGGGATTTCCGGGTTTCGGGTTTGCTTGAAAGCGGGATTTGCGTTTCCCTGATGGATAAGGTCATAAAGAATCCATGCCCTCCCAGAACCAGCACCCAGTCACCCTGATTCCCGGCGAGGGGATCGGCCCTGAAATCGCCGATGCCGTCGTCCGGATTTTCGAATCCGCGGAGGCCCCGGTCAGTTGGGAGCGGGTCGAGCTGAGCAGCGCCGCCGCCGTCGAAGGGGAGCCGCTCCTGCCCGAGGCGGTGATCGAGTCGGTCCGCAAGAACGGGACCGCCCTCAAAGGGCCCCTCGCCACCCCGATCGGCAAGGGGCATGGCTCGCTCAATCTGGCGCTCCGGAAAACCTTCCAGCTCTACGCGAATGTACGGCCAACCCGCAATGTGGCGGGTCTCGAAAGCCGTTTTAAAAATGTCGACCTGGTTGTTGTCCGGGAAAACACGGAAGGCGAATATTCCGGCCTCGAGCACGAAGTGGCGCCCGGTGTGGTCGAGTCGATCAAGGTCATCACGCGGACGGCTTCCGAACGGATCGCCCGGTACGCATTCGAATACGCCGCGACGGCGAACCGCCGCAAGGTTTCGGCGGTGCACAAGGCGAATATCATGAAGAAGAGCGACGGGCTTTTCCTCCAGTGCTGCCGCGAAGCGGCCGAGAAGTATTCCCATATCGAATACGACGAACTGATAGTGGACAATTGCTGCATGCAGCTGGTGCTCGACCCTTGCCGGTTTGACGTTATGGTGCTTCCCAATCTGTACGGGGACATCGTGAGCGATCTCTGTGCGGGCCTGGTCGGCGGCCTGGGCCTGGCCCCGAGCGGGAATATCGGGGAGAGCATCGCCCTGTTTGAGAGTGTCCACGGCACCGCCCCGGACATCGCCGGCCAGGGCAAAGCCAATCCCGCCGCGCTCCTCTTCAGCGCCTGCATGATGCTCCGCCATCTGGGCGAGACGGACCTCGGCGACCGGATCGAACGGGCCTGTTACGATGTCCTCGCCGAGGGCCGCTGCCTCACTGCTGACCTCGGCGGAAAAGTTGGGACCCGGGAATTCTCAGACGCTGTTATTGAAAAACTCCAGCCATGAAAATCGTTGCCCTCGATGCCGCCACCTTGCGAATGGACGAAGCGGATTGGAAGCCGCTCCGCGAGTTCGGTGAACTGGTCCTGTATGACCGGACCCCCTATGAGACCGATGCGATTGTCGAACGGGCGGGGGATGCCGCGGTCGTCCTAACCAACAAGGTGCCCATGGGCGCGGCGGAGCTCGGACAGCTCCCGTCTCTGCGGTTGATTTCGGTCCTGGCGACCGGATACAACATCATCGATCTGCAGGCGGCACGGGAACAGGACGTAACCGTCTGCAATGTTCCCGCCTACAGCACCGCATCCACCGCCCAGCACACCCTGGCGTTGATGCTCGAGTTGTGCAACCGGGTCGGGCTGCACGATGAATCGGTGCGCCGGGGCGACTGGATTCGTTCGCCCGATTTCGCCTATTGGAAACGCGAGCTGGTGCAGTTCGAAGGGGCGACCGTCGGGATCGTCGGGTTCGGGCGGATCGGGCGGCGGGTGGCTGCAGGAGCGGCCGCGCTGGGTGCCCGGATCCTCGGATCGGCTCACCGGCGGCGGCACACTCCCGAAGATTATTCTTTCGAATGGGCGGAAACGGAGGATTTGTTCGAACGGGCCGATATCGTTTCCCTGCACTGCCCCCAGACCCCGGAAAACTTTGAGTTCGTCAATGCCGACCTGCTGCGCCGAATGAAATCGACCGCGTTCCTGGTCAACGCGGCGCGCGGAACCCTCGTCAATGAACGCGATCTGGCCGCCGCCCTCTCCGAAGGCCGTCCGGCGGGGGCGGCGGTGGACGTCCTTCAGCGCGAACCCATGGCGCCCGATTGCCCGCTGTTCAAGGCGCCGAACTGCATAATCACCCCCCATATCGCCTGGAGCAGCCGCCCGAGCCGCCTGCGGCTGCTTGAGGAAACCGCGGCCAACATTCAGGGGTTCAGCGCGGGCGAACCCCGGAATACGGTGGGGTGAGACAGGGGAGAGGAGGCCGAAAGGATGGCGGCGAGTACCGGCCCTCCAACTTGGGGGATGCGGGCTGCCTGTCACACTCAAAGAAGCTATCCCGGGGAACGGGGAGAATCCGTGATTCCCGATTCCCGTTCAGGAACTCACGCACTCTCGGTTCCGGGCGGATCGAATCTTCCGCGTTATTCTTTCCGGAAACCAGGGTATTCTTCGAGACACGGAGAAAAACCGCTTTTCATTCGGAGCCCCATGTGGCATCAGGAGATGATCATCCTCCCGTTGCACAAAACAAAGACCTCGATTATGAACCTGCTTCCGTTGATTCCCGCTCTCGTTCTCTTCGCCGGCATTCTCGTCTCCGGCGGGCCGCTCTCGACCGGCGCGGCTTCTCCGGTTGACCCCGTTCCCCGGGAGGGCCGGGCGCACGAGCGCTTTCTCGAACTGAACGAACGCGTGCGTGAGCAAGCCGGAGAGGTGACTCTTCTTTTTGTCGGCGATTCGATTACCCAGGGGTGGGAAACAACGGGACGGGAGGTCTGGGAAGAATTCTATGGGGGGCGCGACGCGCTGAACATCGGGATCAGCGGAGATCGCACTCAGCACGTGATCTGGCGCCTGGAGAATGGAAACATCGACGGGCTGTCGCCCAAGGTGAGTGTCATCATGATCGGCACGAACAACTCGGGCCTGGACCGCAACACGACCGGTGAAATGCTCGAAGGGGTTACAGCGGTCGTGGAGCGGATCGGGGAGGAACTGCCGGACACCAGAGTTCTCCTTCTCGGAATCTTTCCGCGCGGCCGCCATTTCGACGAGCAACGCGGCAAAATCACCCAGGTGAACCAGGCGCTGCGCTTGCTGGAGGACGGAGAGCGGGTGTTCTTCCTCGATTTCGGACACGTTTTCCTGAACGCCGACGGCTCCATCCCGGAAGCCCTCATGCCCGACGCCCTCCATCTGTCCTCCGAAGGCTACCTCCTGTGGGCCGAGTCGATGGAGAAGAAACTGGCGGCGCTGCTGCAGGATTGAAGGGGGGACTCCGGGGGTGAACCCCGTCGCCGCAGGGGAGGAAGCGCCTTTGCTGTGGCGACCGGTTTATCCCGGGAGATTTCCCTGGGTTCGGTCTGCCTTTCCCGGCGGCCCGGCTTGAGCCGTCGGCGGCAAGTGAATGCTGCCGCACACCGCGTCGGTTCGCGCGCCGGTGACCCGGGCGGAGGTGTTGGCCTCGCCGCGGAGTACGAGCAGGCCGAGGAAGGCGAAAATCAGCGCTTCCTTGAAGGCTATGGTTTGGAAATCGACTTCGCGGAAGCTGATTTTACGGGCGCCGAGAACCTCCCGAAGGCACTCGCAGAGAAAGGTATTGAAGGCGCCGCCGCCCGTCACGGCGATCGTGCTGTCGGTGATGCCGGCGTTAGCGACGGCCTTTTCAACCTGCGAGGCGACATGACGGCAAAAGGTGTGCAGCACGTCAACCGGCGAAAGGTTCGCGTCGTCGAGAATCGGATACAGTTCCGTATCCAGCCATTCGCGCCCGAGGCTCTTCGGGGGCGGGCGGCGGTAGTAGTCCAGGGATTCGAACTTGTCAAAAAGCCCGGCACTGAATGCGCCGCTTCGGGCGAGAGCGCCGTCGCGGTCATAGCGGACGTCCGGATCGGCTTGCCGGGCGAGTCTGTTGAGGACGAAGTTACACGGGGCTACGTCAAACGCGGTGTTGCCCGCGGTCAAATTGGCGAAGCCGCCCAGGTTGAGGAACAGGTCGCAGCCGGAAAAGAGCTCCCGCTCGCCGACCGGCACCAGCGGCGCGCCCTGACCGCCCAGAGCGACGTCTTTATTGCGGAAATTCGCCACCAGGGGGCAGGGGAGAAAGGCGGCCGTCGTCTCTCCGTCTCCGAGCTGGGCGGTCCAGTGCTCTTCGGGTTGGTGAAAGACGGTGTGTCCGTGCGAGGCGACGAAATCGGGAGTCAGGTTGTTTCCGGAAACAAAGGCGGCCAGGCGCTCCCCGAGGAACCGTCCGTAGTGCACGTGAGTCCGGGCGTATTCCTCCGCCGAGCGCCTGTGAAGATCCGCGAGGAGCGTTTCCCATTCTGTCGGATAGGGAAGGGTTTCCGCGTGATGAATCTCATAGGACCAACGGTCCGGTTGTTCGTCCCGCCGGAACGAACAGTCGGCGAGATCGATTCCGTCGAGCGAGGTGCCCGACATGACCCCGATGCCGCGGCAGGATTTCATCTTGCTGATCCGTAACGGGGATTCGTTCACAAGGGGAGCCCTGTATTCGAAGTCCGTCGTACTACCGCAAGCGGTAGACGGCCTTTTCGCTTTCGTTGCCGAGACGATCGACGGCCGAAATAGCGACGTGGGAGATGCGTTCTCCGGAGGCGGGGAGGCGGATTGTTCCCTGGTTGCGCGGGTTGGCGGGGAGAACCTGGCGGAAATGCCAGCCGTCGCGTTCCCGCGTGTAGAGCGCCCAGAGGCGCAGATCTTCGTCTTCCTTGGAACGGATTTGCAGAGTGTGACCGCCGCCCTCCGTTCCTTCCCTCAGGGCGACCTGGGGACGGGAGGGGGCTTCGCTTCCCAGCCAGGGCGAGGGCGGCACCAGGGCGGGCCGGGAGTAGGTTCGCTCTTTCAACGCACTGGAAATTCCCTTGCGATTATTGAGGAGCCAGGCGTAGCGAAAGTGAATGTGCCCGGTGGAGCCGCGTTGACGCCGGGCGGTATCGATTTGCCGGATGATTTCGTCGACCGGCCAGTCATTCTCGGTGATCTTCCAGGTCGCAAGCCCGGGCCAGATGTGACGGTTACGCGGGTTTTCCGAAACCCACCAGGCCAGGAGGCGTGGATACGACTGGCGTTCCTGGTCCGTGCTCCAATAGAGCTGGGGGGCCAGGTAATCGAGCCACCCTTGGTTCAACCACCGTTTGGGATCGGCGTAAAGAACCTCGTACTGATCCACACCGGCGATGCCTTCCGGGTGATCCGGTCGCCAGATGCCGAAGGGGCTGAGACCGACCTTTACCGACGGGTCTTCGGCTTTGACTTCTCGGTAAAAACGTTGAATGAGTTCGTCCACATGACGCCGGCGCCAGTCGCCGCGGCTCATTTCACCGCCGCGCTGCCGGTAGGCGGCCCAGTTTTCGTCGTCGGGAAAGTCCCGGCCGTCCCGGGGCCACGGATAAAAGTAATCGTCGAACTGAATGCCGTCGATGTCGTAGTTGCGCACGACTTCGAGAACCACGTCCATGATGTGGTCGCGGGTGGCTGTCTCGGTGGGGTCGAGCCAGAGGACGTTGGCGTAGCGGCGGACGATATCGGGATTCGTGCGGCTGATGTGAGTCGAACCGATGCCGCCCGCTTCGACGTTGTTATGGACACGGTAGGGATTGAGCCAGGCATGGAGCTCGAGGCCCCGCTTGTGTGCCTCCCGTACGGCGAATTCCAGCGGGTCGTAGGCCGGGCTCGGGGCGCGACCCATCTCGCCGGTCAGGAAATGAGACCAGGGGGCGTGCTCCGATCTGTAAAAGGCTTCGCCCATCGAGCGCACTTGAAGAACGATCGCGTTGAGATTGAGTTCCTGCGCGTGATCGAGAATCGCGATCAGTTCCCGCTGCTGTTGCTCCGAACTTAGGCCCGGCCGTGAAGGCCAGTCCAGGTTCATCAACGTCGTAACCCAGGCTCCGCGGAATTCGCGGGGAGCCCTCGGTTCCTCGGTCCCTCTTTGAGCGGAGGCCGGGACGGCCGCGGAAACGGCGAGGATTCCGGCGAGGACGACCCGGGGAAATGTGCGAAGGAGCGAAATGATGGATTTCATGAGTCTCGTTCTGAAAAAGTCCTACCTCCGCAGCCGGACGATAGCGTGCGGGCTCTCGTTGCCGAGGAAGTCGACGGCGGAAACCGCGACCTCGCGAATGCCGTCGCTGGAATCAACAACAAACTCACCCCGTTCGGTTTCGTAGGCGGACATGGTCTCCGTCAGATTCCAGGCCTCCCGGCTTCGCGTGTAAACCGCCCACAGACGGATGGCCTCATCTTCCGGTGACCGGAAATGGACGACGTGTTCTCCGGATTCGTCGCGTACGACGACTTCGGGTTTCGAGGGCACGGTATCGCCCAGCCACGGCGAAGCCGGAACCAGGGCGGGACTGTCATACACCCCTTCCTTCAGGGTTACGGAAAAACCGCCGCGTTCTTCCATGAAGGCGCGCATGCTGAAATGGACGTTTCCGGTGGCGCCTTCCTGCTCGCGGGTCGCCCGAACCTGGTTGATGATCTCTTCGGCCGGCCAGCCGCTGTCTCCGCCGCGAACGGCATTGGTGTAGTTGCCGGGCCAGATATTGCGGCCCTCGTGGTTTTGCTCCACCCACCATTCCAGGAGGCGTTTATAGGCCTGAGGCGTCTGGTCAATCGGCCAGTAGAGTTGCGGCGTGTAGTAGTCGACCCAGCCTTCCCGCAGCCACCGGCGGGCGTCGGCGAAAAGGACGTTATGCTGATCGAGGCCCGAAATGCCCTCGGGGTACCCCGGGCGCCAGATACCGAAGGGACTGATGCCGACCTTCACGGTCGGATCCTCTTCTTTGACCTCCCGGTAAAACCGTTCGACAAAATCGTCGACATGGTGGCGGCGCCAGTCGGCGCGGCTCATTTCGCCTCCGTCTTCGAGGTAGGCTTCCCAGAGTTTGTCGTCGGGAAAATCCGCGCCGTCCGCGTACGAAGGGTAGGGGTAGAAGTAATCGTCGATGTGGACCCCGTCGATATCGTAACGCCGGACGACATCGAGGACCACTTCGAGGGTGTGTGCCTTGGTCTCCTCGGCAGCCGGGTCCATCCAGAGGTAGTTGCCGTACTCATGGACGACGCCGGGAAGGGTTTGGCTGACGTGATCGGGATGGATTTCGGAGCGGGCGCTGGCATGGCGCGCGCGGTACGGGTTGAACCACACGTGGAGTTCGAGGCCGCGTTTGCGGCATTCCTCGACCATGAACTCGAGCGGATCGTAGTAGGGATCGGGCGCCTTGCCCATCTCCCCGGTGAGGAATTCCGACCACGGCTCCAGGTCGGATTCGTACAGGGCGTCCTTCATCGGGCGGATCTGGAAGATGAGGGCGTTGAGGTTCATCTCTTCGGTCTTGTCGAGGATGGCCTCCAGTTCCTCGATTTGCTCCTCAGTGCTCAGGGTCCGTTGAGAAGGCCAATCGATATTGGCTACCGTGGCGATCCAGGCAGCCCGGAACTCCCGGGGAGCTTCGGGAAGGTCATTGCCGGCCTGGAGAGGGGTCGCGAAGCCGGACGCCGCCAGAAAGCATGAGGCCGCCAGAGGGCATAGAATTGCGGGGGATTTCATTGTCGATGAAGGTGGTGTTGAGAAGTAGCGAATCTCGTGGTGAATCGGGAAACGGGAGACTCCGGGAAATCGGACTGCAGTTCAAATCAAAAAGGTACCGTGGAAGCTTCGGCCGTTTCACATGACGCCGGGGGCTGCCGTGAATAAACGGGAATCTCCGACGGGCTGCTCAGAGGTCCTCGAGGTGTTTCTCAAACTCGCGCCAACGCCGGAGGTAGGGCCGGCTTCCATACTCGGAAAGATATTCGGGCAGGAAGAACATACCGCCGTTGCCCCAGGCTCCACCCTTTTCTAGGTGTTCCAGGATCGTGCGCCGGAGCCCGTTGTCCCTGGGGGCGTTCGCTGACAACGGGTCGTCCGTCCCGAACAGGAAGATGAGGCCGTCGCTTCGGCTTGCGGGTACCGGAAAGAGGTAGGTTTCCCGCTGGAACGACATGATATTGGATTGGCCCGGCAGAAGATCCTTCATTTGCGCCCCGAGGAACCATGAGTAACAGACGAAGGCCCGGAACAAACGACCGACAAAGATTTTCCGGAAGAAGCGATCCGCTTCTTTCAGAGCTGCCAGACAGCGCTCCGGAGACATGCCTCCGCCGGCGGGTATATGAATTTCCAATACAGGGTCTCCCATTGACAACACCCGCCGCCACAGGCCGGCGGGAAGGGTGGCCTCCCTGGGCAGGGCGAATCCCTCCGGTGAAATGGGGTGCCCGCGGATGTCTCCGTCGCCCACAGTCAGACGGGAGACCCATCCGCCGGGCGGCATCGGCTCCTCGTCGGCGAGCCGAAACCCGCGCGCGTCATAGCGGACTCCCGCCGGAGCCAGGCCCACGACCTGGTCGTCCGTGTCGTTGCGAAAAACCTCGACGCCGCCCCTGAAAGGATAGAGTCCGAACTGAAATCTGCCAAGGGTGAAGATTGTTCCGTTCACGTGCCTTCGGAGCCAGTTGAGGTCCCGCGGCTCAATGCCCGGGAGATCCGGGCGCAGAATGGCGCAACGGTCGCAGTTCAGGGCGATGTCACGGCAGGTGTCCCGAGTAATCCGTTTGGAGACGCGGAGCTTGCGGTGCCGTGTCAGGGTCAGCGGCACGGATGTCAGGGCGACGACCAGGTAAAAGAGGCGTGCCTGCTGTTTCAAGGTCCGGTCCAGCGACGGCCATTCCGCGATGGGACGGGGCTCGGGCTCGAGAAAGGCGCGGCGGTAGGTGTGCCAGAAGAGGCGGAGGAGCGCCGGATTCTGTCGAATGGTTTCGGCGGTTTCGGCCAGAGGTCCGTCCAGGTCGGCCGAGACCCCGGCGAATTCCCGCCAGTCGGCCAGGCGATTCGGATCAAGGTACGGGGAAAAATCCTCCGGCATTTCCGCCATCGAAGCCTCCCAACCCTCGGATACGGAATCAGGGACCTTGTCTTCCCCCAGTTGAGCGAATGTTTCGCGGATCGTCACGTCACCATTTCAAAGAGGCAGCCGGAGCCAATGGCAAGTTTTAACCCGAAGCAGGTTGTCTGCCTGTTGTCCCGGATGACGCTCGGACTCAGAAGCCGCCGGCCGAGGGGATGCTCCGAATGTGGGCTGAGCTACGCGGCTCCGAACCGCTCGAATCGTTCCAGTTGTTTTTAAGCTTTGCGAGCCATTGACCCGGCCGGCGCGCGGGAGTAAAATCGGCCCTATGGAAGAGGAAAACACACTGATCGAGTTCAGCATCACACCTGTCGGCAGCGGTGAACATGTCAGCGATCATGTTGCCCGCTGCACGCGTCTGGTCCGCGAGTCCGGAATCAAGAGCGAGCTTCACGCAATGGGAACCATCCTCGAAGGCGACCTCGAGAAAGGTCTGGACGTTATCAAGGAATGCCTTAAGGAGGTGCTTAAGGATTCTCCCAGAGCTACCACAACAATCCGAATCGATGCCCGTTCCGTCGGGGAATCCAGCATGGAGAAGAGTGTCAAGTCCGTGGAAGAAAAGCTGTGACATTTGTCCTGGGTTATTCGACCCCGAAGGACCCCGGGCTTCAGGAGGAGCTTGGGAAGATCGATACGGAGCTACGCGGGATCTTCGGGATCGATGCTGAAGAGACGGCCGCCGGCGTTTTGGATCTGAATGGGTTGCGGCTGGCGATGATCGACGCCGACCGCACGGAGTACGCGGCAAGCGTGCCGAAGATCGGAATCCTCCTCGCTTATTTTGAGCTCCATCCCGATGCGGCAACCCATCTCGATCCGGAGGTGCGGCGGGCGCTGGGTTCCATGATCAAGACCTCAAGCAACGAGATGGCCGCACGGTTCTCCCGGGAAATCGGGTTGAGGAGAATCCAGGAGGTGTTGAACGGGTATGACCTCTACAACGAGGCCCGGGGCGGCGGCTTGTGGGTGGGAAAACATTACGGCGGCGACGAGGAGCGGTATGGTGACCCGCTGAATGATCATTCCCACGGCGCGACCGTCCGCCAGTTGCTGCGTTACTACCTCCTGCTCGAACAGGGAAAACTGGTCTCCCCGGAGGCTTCGCGGACCATGCTCGAGATCTTCGATTCGCCGGAGATGCCGCACGACAACATTAAATTCGTGAAAGGGCTGGCTGAACGTGATGTCCGTTTGTTCCGCAAGTGGGGAACCTGGAAGGATTGGCGTCACGATACCGCGATCATCCAGGGCTCCGGGCGCCGCTACATTCTGGCCGGCCTCACCCGTCACCCCAGGGGGGACGAGTACCTGGCGGCCCTCGCTGCCACTGTGGATGCTGTGCTGGAGGAGAGGTGACCGGGACCGGATGGAAACCCGCCCGTTTTGACTTTTTTTGACCTTTCTTCAGAAAGCGGGTTGACTTCACGCGCACACCGATTCAAGTTGCTTAACTTTATTGCAGGGTGGAGCAGTCTGGTAGCTCGTCAGGCTCATAACCTGAAGGTCGCCGGTTCAAATCCGGCCCCTGCACCCCGATTAAAGACCGGTCTTCCGCCAGGAGACCGGTCTTTTTTTGGCTGCGCCGGCCCCGGGCGGGGTTTGGCTGGAAA
>PWMU01000109.1 GCA_003558065.1 Opitutia bacterium
CCTCGGAGCGAACCGGCGCGCACGGCAGGAGCTAAAGAAGCCGTACGCCGAGGCCCCGGGTTACGAGGATGTGGCAAAGCGGCTGGAGGTCGCCCAAGCCACCATGCCGCAGTGGAGCGGCGGCGGTCGGTCAGGGACTCGGCTCCCGGGTCGATCGGCCGGAAATGTTTCTCTTGGTTCCGTATTCTCATTTACGCGCTTTGCTCCCGCAGCCGTTTCCCGGCGTCTTTCACGGCCGGTTCAAGGGACGCCGGCCGCGCGGCCAATGCGCGGTCGACGGATGCTCCTCCACCCCCGGCGATCGCCAGGGTCACACACGCCGCGAGCAGGAGAAGCGGGAACTCCATGCCGCCCTCGCTGGCGAAGAAGGCGCTGCGATGGACGAGCAGAACGGCAACGGCCATGGTGACGACGTTCAAGCCGGCCCCAATCCGCGTCAGGGCCCCGGCGAGAATCATCAGCCCGCCGAAAAACTCCGCGGCACCGGCGTTCAAAGCCCAGAACACGCCCGGCGCGAGACCCAGCTCGTTCTCGAAGAATCCTCCCGTCCCGGCGAGCCCGTAGCCGCCGAACCAGCCGAAAAGCTTTTGCGCCCCGTGCGCGGCCAGGATCGTTCCCGCCGCCAGACGCAACGGAAACAGCGAGAGGGCATCGTTCGTTTTTGCGAGTTTGTTTAGTAGGTTCTTAATCGTTTCTTGTTTCATAACGCCTTCATCATATCCCGCACGGCCCCCGTTCCTGAAATATCAAGTTCCTTCCCTTAGCCAACCTTTCAGGTAGGCTCATCGATTATGGAACTGCGGCACCTGCGCTAAAAGCCGACGTGTTGAAAGAGCCCCTCGCGGTCTTCAACCGCGCCGAATACCCCGACTACCACAAGCTCCTGACAACCTCCCTTGGGACGACGTCCGGGAAGCTCCGCATCGTCGAGGAATGCGACGGCGACCTGAGCCTGATCGCGGCGGTCTCCGCGTCGCGGGCGATCGCCCTGTCGGCGGAATCGATCATGTCCGTCGCCGGCTCGCGCGTCGTTTTCGTCCCCCTGAGCCCGCCGCCGGCACCGCTCAAAGTCGGTGTCTGTTTTTCGGATACAGCTCCGCCCATACCGCCCCTGCGCCGGTTTGTCGAAACCGCGGAATCGACCGTCGCTTCCCGTTGACCACGAACGTCCACCCGTCGCGGCATTCCAGCAATGTACCGTACCCCGCCGCAATACCGCCGCGCCGAGCAGAAGCGCAAACGCCAGATATGTGGTTCATTGGAGAACACGGCCAATGATCGAACCAAAACCAAGCACCACTCCCGACGACAATAAAATTCCCAGCTGGGAATTTTATTGTCGTCGGGAGTGGTGCGCCGTATCGGAGACCAGGCAAAGTGATAAAACCATCAGGGCCCGGATCCGGGGCCTTAAACACCGTTGCCGGTTTCCTCCCCAAACAAATCCGCCAACGCGTCTTCGTCGAGGGTAATGCGGTCGCCGGTCCGTCCGGCGAGGAGGGAATCGACCAGGGCACGCTTGCGGGCGTGGAGGTCGAGGATCTTCGCTTCGACCGTTTCCTCGGCGATGAGCCGGTGGACGAATACGGGTTTGTCCTGGCCGATACGGTGGGCACGGTCGGTGGCCTGGGCTTCGACCGCCGGGTTCCACCAGGGGTCGTAGTGGATGACGGTGTCGGCGGCGGTGAGATTCAGGCCGACCCCGCCCGCCTTCAGACTTATCAGAAACACCGGGATCTCGCCGCGCTCGAAGCGGGCGGTCACGTCCGCGCGGTCGACGGTCTCACCGGTCAGGCGCAGATAGGGCCAAGCCCGTTCATCCATCGCCTCCCCCACCAGGTCGAGAACGCGAACGAACTGGGAAAACACCAGAACCCGGCGGCCCTCGGACAGGAGTTCGTCGAGCATTTCCAGGAGCCGTTGGAGCTTGGCGGAATCGTCCGGCCCGAAGGCGGCGCCACCCTCCCGGACCAGGCGCGGATCGCAGCAGACCAGGCGTAACTGCAGCAGCGCATCGAGAATGAAGACCTGCGACTGTTCGAGACCGCGTTCTTCGAGAACCTTGCGAATGTCGCGGAAGAGACGCAGCCGGAGGGCTTCGTAGGCTTCGCTCTGTTTTGGGGAAAGTTCGATAGCGTGCGTGACCTCGGTCTTGGGCGGAAGCTCGCGCGCCACGTCCTCCTTGCGGCGCCGGAGTATAAACGGGGTGACGCGACGCGAGAGGAGGTCGGCGAGGCCGCGGCTTTCGTCACCGGCTTCGTTCTCGATGGGACGACGGAACTGTTCGCGGAAAGCCTCCGCCGTGCCGAGGTATCCGGGCATGAGAAAATGAAAGTGCGCCCAGAGTTCGCCGAGGTGGTTTTCGATGGGGGTACCCGACAGGGAGAGCCGGCGATGCGCCTTGAGGCCGCCCGCGATCCGGGCGGTCCGGGAGCGCGGGTTCTTGATTACCTGCGCCTCGTCGAGCACGGCAAAGCTCCATTCCGCCTCCAGAAACCGGCTGGCATCCTGGCGCAGAAGAGGATAACTGGTCACGACGACATCCGCCGCGGCCGCCTCAGCCCACCGGTCCTCGCGGTCCTTGCCGTAATGGCGGTGGACCGACAGGGCGGGGGTTACGGATCCGGATTCCCGTATCCAGTTATCGATGACACTTGTCGGGGTGACGACCAGGGCGGGCCCCGTAAGGCGACCCTGCGTCTTTTCATACAGGAGATGAACGAGAACCTGCCGGGTTTTCCCGAGACCCATATCGTCGGCCAGGATGCCGTGGGTTCCGGTCTCCCGCAGGAACTCCATCCAGGCGAGGCCTGTTTTCTGGTAGTCGCGCAGGGCTTCCGCCGCCGCGGGAAGACCGGGGGGCGGAACCAGACGGTGCTCCTTGCCCAGGTATTTCCGCAACCGGGCGAGGCGGTCGGTGTCGAGGTCGCACGGCGGCTCGGCTCCGGCGTCGAGAACGAGCTCCGCCGCGCGCCAGCGCGATACGGGCAGCGTTCCCCGGGCATCGAGGGATCCTCCGCGCAGTTCGAAAAGCGCGTCGAGCAAACCGGTCAGGCGTTGGCCCGGAACGAGCAGACAGGGGGCTTCCGGGCCGCCGGGGGTCACGACGAAGGTACTGGCGGCGAAACGTTCCCTGAGTTCGGGAAAAGGGGTCCGGCGGTGGGCGTGGAGAAAGTCGCGAAGGATGGGCAGCGCCTGGATGCGGTGTTCTCCGTACCGGATGCCCGCGCTGAACGAGAACCAGCCGTCCCGGGTCTCGTCCAGCCGGGAAAACCAGTCGGTGGCAGCCGGGATTTCCAGGCGAAACCCGGGTTCGAAATCGATCCGCCAGCCCGCTTTCGCCAGTTTCGCGAAGCGGGACTTCAGAAGATCCCTCCAGGAGTGCGGCGCCTCCCGGCCGAGCTGGAAATCACCTCCGTGAAAGTCGAAGAGCGAGACCCCGGGCTCGGGCGAGGTCCGCTCGAAGCCCAGTTCGGCAAGTTGCCGGCAAACCTGTTTCTCCGCGTCGAAGTCCCGGCGGCAGCGACAAAGCCGGCCATCCTCTTCGAAAGTCACGGTCGGCCGTTCGTCGTCCCAGCCGACCTCACGCGGCCCGTAAAGAAAGGAAAGGCGTGCCAGGGCAACGGCGTTGAGGTCGTGCAACACGCCGGATTCCATCGGCGTGTCGGCGTCGCGGCGCAGGATCCGCAGGCGCGGGGTCGGGGGCCGCGATTCCTCCGCTTCGCCCTCGGGCCCCTCCGGTGCCGGGAAGGCGTAGTCGGGGTAGCGATTGAACAGTCGCAGGCAAAATAACCGCACGGCATCCTCATCGGCCGGGACCATTTTCACCCAGTCCGAGGCCAGCGCGTCCGGCCAGTCGGTCTGCAACGGACCGATGAGGTTGGGAGTGGACGACGTATCCACGTAGCAGGGCGGTTGAGTGGCAATGAACCAGGCGGCGGGCGGATCGGTCTGGAAAACGGTCTGCCGGGTTCCCTCCCGCGTGCGGATCCAGGCCGGCGTCGCCGGACGCGGATCGCCCCAGGCCGCGCGAAGCC
Source organism: Opitutia bacterium (assembly GCA_003558065.1). Classification (GTDB taxonomy): domain Bacteria; phylum Verrucomicrobiota; class Verrucomicrobiia; order Opitutales; family T3Sed10-336; genus PXDC01. The sequence goes on from PWMU01000109.1 coordinate 4,038, forward strand.
GGTTGCCATCGGCCAGGAACACCCGCCCCGTCTCCACCATTGCGTGGAGGAGTGCCCATCCGTCGGGCCCGTCCAGGCAGGCCTCCCCACCCTCACGGGTTTCGTACGGCATCATGCGGGAGAGGATCCGGCGGTCGGCATCCCGCCGGTACCCCGCGTACTTTTCGGCCATCAACTCGACGAGCCGTTCGATCGGCGCGGGACGAAACGCCTTCCAGTTAAGCAGCTTCGCCAGGAGTATTTCACAACGGACCCGGCGGCGCTCGTCCGCGGTCAGTAAATAAACGATTCGCTCCGGCCGTTGGGAATCCATATCCGCGAGAAAAACCATTCGGGACGGGCGACTCAACGACAACCGTCCACCGGTTCGCCGGCCACCCCGAGCGCTCCGGCCCGTACGGTGCGGATGCGCCAGGCTTCCACGATGGTATCGAGCTTCTCCAAACCACGCCAGAGGCTTTTGCATCCGGCGAACCCGTCGCTTTTTCTGCCGAGAAAGCCGCCCAGTTTGCCCTGCTCTTCAGCCAAATGCCGGTCGTGCTGGGAGCGCACCAGCAAATGGGGCGGGTTGCCTTCGTTGGAAAATCTTTCAAAAAGCTCGTAAATGCCGGCCTCGCGGTCCCCGAGACTCCAAACCCGGTCGCCACGGATTGGCTTGGTTCTCAACTCCTGGTTGCAACAGGAGGGGTTTTAGTCTTTTCAGCCTGCCTCCTTCTCCGAATGCGCGTGCAACCTTCGGGCGTTTTTGTTTTTTTACTTCCTGCCGCAGCATGTCGATCACCTTCAAGAACGTCACCAAGAATCACCTGCCGGGAGAAACGGTTTTGAGCGTACCGCGATTGGAGCTCGCGGACGGCGCCCTGACAGCGGTCGTCGGTCCGAGCGGCTGTGGAAAGAGCACCCTGTTGCGACTGATCGGATCCCTCAGCGCTCCGACCGAGGGCGCCGTTCGGATCGGAAATCGCGCGCCCGCGGAGTCCCGCGGGGAGATGGGAGCGGTGTTCCAGGACGCGACGCTGCTGCCGTGGCTCAATGTCCGCAAGAACATCGAACTCGCCCTCCGCCTGCGCCGGGCACCCCGCAACGAACGCCACGAAGCGGCTGAGGCGCAGGCGCGGCTCGTCGGCCTGGAGGACGTGCTTGACCGCTACCCCAACCAGCTTTCCGGCGGGATGCGGATGCGGGTTTCCCTGGCGCGGGCTCTCGCGGCGAACCCGCGCATTCTTCTGCTCGACGAACCCTTCGGCGCACTGGACGCGATGACCCGTGACCGATTGAACGAAGAACTCTCCGACCTCCAGGCCCGGGGCGGCTGGACCGCGGTCTTTGTCACCCACTCCGTCACAGAGGCCGTATTCCTGGCCGACCGGGTGCTGGTGTTCTCGACCGGGCCGGGACGCATCGTGGCGGACGTCGCCGTCGAGCTCCCCAAGCCGCGCCGGGGAGAGCTGCGGGAAACAGGCGATTATCAGCGCCTGGTCGCCGAATTGAGCGCGATTCTGCGCTCGCGGTGCTGGATGTGAGCCATGCGAACAGGCAGTCCACAAAGACCACCGGTACCAGCACGGGCACGATGCGCCCGGCGCGTTCGTTCAGTCCATTGCCGCTTAGCACAACCGAATTTCCGATGAACCTGCGACTTCCCTGGTCCCATTGCCTTTTCCCGGTCGTATTCGCGGTCGTGATACTCGGGCTGTGGTACGCCGTGGTGCTCGGGTTCGGCATTCCGACTTATCTCCTGCCGCTCCCGCACGAAATCGTTGCCGCAACGGCGGCCGAACGCGGAGCCCTGGGGATCGCTCTGGCCACCACCGGCCGAGCCGCATTGTACGGTCTGGTGATCTCGGCCGGCGCCGGTTTTCTTCTGGCGGTCGTCCTGGCTCTTTCGGCCCGGCTGCGCTGGGCCCTGTATCCGTACGTTCTGTTGTTGCAGACCGTGCCTGTTGTGATCCTGACGCCCGTCCTGGTACTCTGGCTCGGGCCGGGGCTTCCGAGCGTGACGGCGGTAACTTTTCTCATCACGTTTTTTCCGGTCACCTCCAACACCGTCCACGGATTGCTCTCCACTCCTCACGCCATGCTCGACCTGTTCCGGGTCTATGACGCCGGCCGTCTGCAGGAAATGCTCCACCTGCGAATTCCCTACGCCCTCCCCCATTACCTGAGCGGCTTGCGCATCGCGGCAAGCCTAGCGCCGATCGGAGCGATCGCCGGGGAGTTCTTCGCCGGCAGCAGCGCGGAGGGCCGCGGCGGACTCGGGTACCTGGTCATCGTTTACTTTTCACGCCACGAAATCCCCGCCCTGTTCGCCACGGGTCTCACTGCCTGCGCACTGGGGTTTACCTTTGTCGGCGCCGTCGCGGGCCTTTCCCGCTTCGCCCTCCGCCGCTGGCACGACTCGGCAAGACCGCGGGAGTGAACCTCAGATCCTACTTCATGAAAATCCGTTCCATCAGGTTGGGTTCCCGGCGGGGTCTCTGGCCCTCCACCGGCTCCCAGCGCTCCAGCGTGGAAGGGCGCAGCCGATGGTTCACCTGGACCAACTCGAAATCCTCCTGGGGTAATTCAAAACGGAACGACTCCCCCGACTCATTTCCCCGGCAGACAATGACAAACGGTCCGCGCTCGATATTACGCGGCTCGATTTTCTCGACCACGACGAACTCGCTGTCGGGTAGGTTGTACACGATATAGGAACCAATACCGAAAATAGCCACTGCAACCAGCAGGATGTATTTAATAATGTCGTTCATGGGCAGTTTCCCACCTTAAGCTTGCCGAAGAAACCCGATAAAATCAACCCCGTCCGGGCGATTAAACCGCGGATAAATTTTGGACTTCCCCCGTACGAATGGCCGCCTCCGCCGCCAAAACCATTCTCATGGATTGAACCGCATCATAAACCGACAGTTCCGGGCGCCTTCCCTCCGCCAGGGCACCGACAAATTCCCTATTCTCTGCAAGAAACTCTTCCTTTTCATAAAAAACTTCGCTCCAGCTCTTCGAGCCGCTGGAGAACGCGGCTTTCGTGGCCCGGTCATAGAGTTGAACTGCTCGATCGTTGCCGCCGAAAATCTGGAAACACATCTTTCCGGTCAAGGCCCCGACACCGCTGTCACCCTGCATCCACGTTGCGACCGCCCCGCTGGCAAACTCGATCGTCGCGGCGCATTGATCGATGCAGGAGTGGGACGGATGCGTCATGCTGCCTCCCGCCGCCCAAATCCGTTTAGGTTCGCTTCTCGCCAGGAACCGCAGGATATCGGTCGAATGGCATCCCTGGCTCAACACATTGCCTCCTCCCTGCCTCGGATCCTGCACCCAGCTCCCGTCCGGCCACCTCCGGTCCATCATCTGAGCGCCGAGAACAAAAGGATCGGGAATAAAATCCCTCGCCTTCTTAATGAGTTCGTAGAATCGCAATTTGAACCCGGGCATACAGAAGACCGCGCTCTCTTCGAGCGCCTCGGCTACCGCCTCGCATTCCTCAAGGCTCAGGGCAAGGGGCTTTTCCATGAAAATATGCTTGCCGGAACGGGCCGCCCGGATCGCCAGTTCGGCGTGAGAGTCGTGCCGTGTGCAAATGTAAACCGCCTCGACGGAATCGTCGCGGAAGATCTCCTCTGCCTTTCCGGCGACATATTCTCCACGACACTCGTTGGCCACCTTACGTGCGGCATCCGGGTCCACATCGAAGCATCCGGCCAGCCGAGCACCCGGGATGCGGGTCAGGCACTCCGCGTGAGTCCTCCCGATCTTTCCGCATCCCAGGAGGCCCACGCGGATTTCCCGCCGAACCGGATCCGACGGGTCATTCCGTTCCCTGTATCCTGTATCCTTCATCCTGAAAAAAGACCGGGGGTTGGTATTCGCGGGCAACGGTCGGATCCAATCCCGGCCACCCCGCCTAGAATCTGCCGTTTCATGATTCGTCAGAAGATACCCTGGCGCCGCATTCTGTCGAGCCAGCGATCCAAGTCCATATCGATGCCACGTGCGATTTTCCCGGGGGGAATATCGGGGCGGATAATCGCCTCTGTAAGTCGGTCGTTGACGATCCGGCTGACCTGCTGGCTGCCCGGAGCATAAAGGTGGGGAGCGGCACGGCCCTCCCTCATCGCATCGGAGAACCTGACCATCGAATCCGGGGGACTCATGCCGAGAAATTCCTCCCCGTAGGCGATTTCATGGTAAACCGGCAGCGTGCGCAACCTACCCATGTTGATTCTTGCCCCCTCCGGCGAGGCGGCGAAGTGGGCGAACTTGCGGGCCGCCTCTTCATTGCGTGTCCCCTCCCAAACCGCGAGACTGACCGAGCCGAGCATTGCCTGCGAGGAAACCTTCCCCGCCGGAAAAGGCAGGACGTCCCACTCAAAATCGACCTCGTGTTCGAACAAGGCCGTCAACATGTACGTGCCGAAAGTAAATGCCAACCGCCCGTCCCGGAACAAGAGATTCGCTCCCACGTCCCTGCCCACATCGGGAGGGATGGTGTACCCCTCGCTGTAGACCATGCGTAGAAACTCAATCGCCCGAACGGCCGCGTCATGATCAATCGCGGTCCGGCTCGGGTGATACGGATCGTCGAAGAGCTCGACGCCCCATTGCCGCAAAAACACAAACGGCTGCTGAACCGGAAACGCGTAATCGGTGGGTGCGTCGGGGTTTCCCGAGAGCCGGGAAAGGCGGGGTGCCTGTTCCACCATCCATTCCCAGGTTACGCCTTCGTCGTCCGGAATGTCCACCCCCGCCTCGCGCAGGGCGTCCAGGTTGGCGAAGGTCACCTCCCCCATAACCGTAATCGGCAGTCCAAAGACCCGGCTCCCGCGCTTCACGGCATTGCGCGGCACCGGCATGATCGCGGCCTCTCGCTGGAGGTCCTCAAACTCCGAGCTCAAATCAAGCAGCACGCCCCTCGAAGCCCATTCGTCATAGTAATTCACTCCAATCATGAATACGTCCGGAGCGACATTCCCGACCATCATTGTTTGGATCTTGTTGAAGTACTGCCCGTACCCCATCACCGAAACATCCACCCGAATGTGGGGGTAACGCTCTTCAAACGCGTCGACGAGAGCCCGCGCCGCTCGTTCCTGTTCGGGCGTTCCCCAGCAGGCGTAGTGAATTCTCCTGTACTCGTCGGAGGAATCCGTGCATCCGGCAGCGAGAATCGCGATGGCCGTCAGCAACCTTAAAAAACGGGTAAAGGCATAGCCGTGTATCATGTCTTCGTTTTGGTTGGACCGAATCGAGGAACAGGCGTTCGAACGTCCCGCTACTGTTCCGTGATTCGGCTACCTTCGCAAGTGAGTTCCGTAAGTCCGAACGATGAAACTGCCCATACTGTTTTCTTTGACCCCGGCAGGTGAAGGCGCATACGCGGATCCGGTTTGTCATTCACGGAAACGGGCGAAACGCGGGCGGTTACAGGAACAGCTGGGCCGATCAGGTCGAGGGCGAATACGTGCTCCTGCTTGTGCCGCGGAGTTCACTCGGGATGCATTTCCGGGGTCGGGGAGCTTTAACCAGGGGAACGTGCGTTCCGGCGGGGATAGGCTGCCCGAGGAGCAGTGGACGTATTCCCTGATCGATCGCCCTTTCGAGTACGTGCGCGAGGAACTGGATCTCGAGGCCGAGGGCTACCTGATTCAGCCAACGCCGGAATTGGAAACGCCAATATGATAAGAGATAGGATGATGCTTAAGGCTCGTCCCCGTCTTCAGACCGCACCCACGCCACCCCCTGTTTCAGGAGGTCGATCACCACGCGATCGCCCCGCTTAAATTGTTTCTTCTTCGACCGGGAAGCGATTCGTGCGGGCAAATCGCGTGTGAATTGTCCTATCTGGGTGCGAACACGGCTGATTTCTTCTCCCTCCAGACTCATGAGCACGGTGGCGCGGGCGCCGATGTAGTCGTCGGCTTCGAGTAATGAATTGCTTTCCTGGTAGCGCAGCCGGTAGATCAACCACCCCACCAGGGTTCCCGCAACCCCCGCCCCCCCTGCCCAGGCCAGAGACTGCTCGAGCGTGGTGCCCGATAAAAGAGCCGTCAGCCCCATCACACCTCCGGCTGTCGCAAAATAAACGAGCAGGCGGAGGGTCCTGAGGCTGACCAGTAAAAGCCGCAGCATCGGTGTGGCGCGCCCCGCCGGGGCTACGGCGGCCGCTCCGCGATCGAGGGATTCGTAGCCATAGGTCTCGTCCGCACCCTCATCCGCGCCCTCTCCCTCAATTCCGCTGTCACCCCCTCCTTCGCCGCCGCCTTCCCCGCTCTCACCGAAATCCCCGCTCATTCCGAGAATATCGACAAACACGATGGTACCCAGCCCGAAGATGGCCAGTGCCAGATACAAACCGAAGATCGCCGTTTCCATGGAAAGCGCCCTTGCCGGTTACGAGCCTTCGGCAGCGTCGCCCGTTCCGGAGAAATCGGCGGCGGAATTGGCACCGTCAGCCGTGCCGGGGCGGCCGGACGCGGTGAAGGCGGCCGCTTTGGCCTCGCTGATCGCCCTCCCGACCGGATTGGGAGTCGTTGCCGACAGGGGGGAATGTTCTCCTTTGCCGGAAATGATCGTGGTCTCTTTTGCGGGGAACAACCCGAGCATCCGCGTCATCGGCCCGGTAAAGTCCTGCAGGCGCCCGATCAGGTATGCGTTCAAGGCCTCCTTGCCGCCCTCTTCGAGGCCTTTTCCCAACCTGGACAGCGCGACGATCCGCTCGAGATCGCCCGCGCGGATATTGGCGGCATCCCGGTGCGCATCCGCCACCTGCCGGTCCCGTTCGGCGTTGGCCGGCTGCACGACTTCGGCTTCCAGGCTCGCTTTGACCTCCTCGCAGCGCTGCTTCTCGGCTTCGATCCGAGCGGTGACACCCGCCGCCTCGGCCTGGGCCGAGCGCTCGGCCTCCTCGACCCCGACGGCCTGGTGCCGTTCCTGTTCGGCCACTTCCGCCAGCGTCCTGGCCTGCACCGCCTCGATCTGGTTGGCCGCCCGCCGTTCCTCGAGGATCGCCCGGTTTTCTTCCTGTTTTTCCCCGGCATCCGCGTGCGCCTGCGCCTGCGAGGAGCGCGCTTGAGCCTCGGCATTGGTGGCCTCCACCCGGTTGAGCAGTTCGATGTACAATTCCGGATTCTCCATCCCCTCGAGGCGATGATCCTCCAGGTCGCTGACGTTGACGGTGGTGATCTCCAGCCCCAGCGCCTGCAGATCCTCCCGGCAGTGGGTGAGCATGCGTTTCACCAGCATGTCCTTGTCGCGCATGACCGCTTCCGGCGCCATCGTGGATATGCCGTCGCGGATGTGGCCCTCGACGATGTCGGCCACTGTTTCGCGGAGGGCCTCCTCGTCCTGTGCCAAATGCAGGAGCCTCTGCACCGCGTTATCCAGCACCTCCCCGGTGGAGGAAATGGCAAAGGTGATCGTCGCCTCGACATTCAACGGCACCATGCCCTCGGCAATCGCCCGTTCCACAGTCACCCGGACCGTGATCGGCCGCAGATCGAGATCGTACCGCTTATTTAACAAGGGCCAGGTCACCACACGGCCCCCCTGGTAAATCTTGTACCCCTTCGCCCCCTTTCCGGCCACGATGGCGACCCGGTTGGCGCCGACAATCTGGTAGTTGAGGAGGAACTGCCAGAGAATCGTCACGGTCAACAACCCGAAAACGACAAGAAAAATGCTCAGGAGAATCGCGGTCATGATTCGCCCTCCTTTTCCCGGTCCGGCCGTGCCGTGCCGATCACGTGTTTCACATCGATGCCAAAGGCCTCGTCGAGGCTGCCGAGGAACTTCGCCAGGCTCTTCGGCCCCCGGTTGACGAGTTCCTCGGGCGACATCCCTTCGACGCCCACGATCCGGTCAAGATCCATGCCCTTGGCGTTTTCGATATAGCTGTTCAACAAGCCCTCGAGTTGCTCTTCAACAAAGAGAACCGTCGCCCCCGAACGGGGGCACTCGGTGAGCAGTTTCGCCTTTTCCCGGGTCAGATCATTATGGGCGTTTTGACGAATCTCCGCGGCCTCGGCACGCCCGGTTCCGACGATTTCAGCGGCCCGGCGATCGAAATCCGCCTTGGCCGTAACTTCGGTATAATTCCGCTGTTCCTGGAGGTCGTTGTGCAATCGGGCGACCTCGATCCGGTTCTTGCTGCGCGCCTCCGCGATCCGCGCCTCCGCTTCAAGCTCCGCCTGACGGACCCGCGCTTTGCGATCCTCGTCGGCCAGGCCGAGTTTCCGCCGGGCGGCGCTGATTCGCTCCTCGGTTTTGTTCTTGGCCACCTGCTGCCGGCGTTCGCTCTTGGACTCTTCCGCATTGGCCCAGGATCTCAATCGGTCCTCCTCCATTTCGATCACCCGTTGCTGCATGGCCACGGATCGCGAGGCGAGCTTCGACAAATAGTTGGAGGTATCCGGCACGCTCTTGACCGAGACCGACACCACGCTCATCCCAAAACTCGAAAGATCATCATTGAGGTGCTCGATAAGATTGTCCCTAAAGGCGGCCCTCTCCCCGCGCTCGCCGTTGTTGAACCGGTCGGTGGTGCCCGGCCGGCCGCTCCCGCCTGACTCCCCGCCCTCCGGTTCCGCCTCGTCATCAAAGGTCACGTTATCACCGAGGAGTTTCTTGGTCGCGTCGCGCCCTGTCTGCTCCACCTCGAAATCAATGCTCCGCGACATGCCGACCACCTCCAGAGGAGTGGCCTGGCTCAGCGCCGCCCGGAAATTCCCCACCATCGTCTGCGTAACCTGCTCGGCAATCTCGTCGGCCGTCCGCCCGAGCATGCGCTCCACCGCGGAGTACAAAAGCCCGTCTTCGCGGGCATTGACGCACACCGCCGCCGTCATCTCCCCGTTGAGCGTAATTCCGTTGGCGGACGTCACGTTCTCGACATGCAGCCGGATCGGTCGGATGGACAAGTCGAGGAGTTCCGCCCGGTGCAGGAGAGGAAGAATCAAGGCCCGGCCTCCCCGGACGATGCGGAAACCGTATTGGCGGCCACCCACCCGGCTTTTGGGGCCCTGAATCACCATGATGTGATTCGGGGGGCAAACCTGGATCGCCGTGCGGATGACCGTAAGGATCCCCGCGTAGATGGCAATGGCGACCACTCCCCCCAGTGCCCAGAGAAAGACCCCCCCTGTCAGCTCTTCCATAATTCCTTACCTTCGAGTGAAACACACGTTACGGCTCCCAGCCGAGCACCGGACACCCTGCCCGGAAGCAGAAGGGAAGATTGCAGGCCGGACCTGCAAAGCAGTGAATTCGCCAAGCGGGGAACGCCGGAGTAACTTAACCAGCAGCGCATTGGCACGAATTCGTTGCGCCCCTTGCCCGCTGGGTCAACCCTTTTTCTTCGCCCGCCGGCGCGCACCGGTCGGCAGCTTCCGCCCTCCGGCCATCCGCCGGATCGGCCGCGGCGCTCGGACTGGCCATTCGGACATTTCCGCCTTCCCGGCACGGGGTAACACCCGGATATTGGTCGATCACAGCCTTCAAACTTTGGTACCTTCGAGATTGTTCATCCAGCGGTATACGCGACTTTTCCGTCGGTCCATTGGTTTTCAATTCCCCCTCCTTTCTTTTTCGATTCGCTATTTCTCGTCTTAAAGATGCCGTGCATCCCTTGCTAGTGGCTGCGCGCTCCTTGTTAGTTGGCAGGCCACAAGCCGTTCAACTGAAGGTTGCCCCCTCCAACTCTTCCGCTTCAAGGTCCTCCACAACGCCCTGCCCCGGTGGTGAATGTGAACTCCTCCGGGCCGTCCGAGAGAACCTCCAGTCCTGATCGTTTCCGCCTGAAGGGTGGTTCGCTTCGGCCCCGGGAGATCCCGGGGACCAGATCACGGAAACGGCAAAGAGCCACGCTTGGGGCGGATTCCCGGCGAACAACTTGAGTTCATTCGGGCGCCGGATGCGCTCCAACCAAGAAATTCTGGGAAACGGACAAATTTAAGTTGACGGACGCGTCCGTCCGTGAAACAAGTGACCTTGTGAAGACAGACAAGCAGAGGCCGGGACGGCCGAAAGACGAGAATCTTGCGGAACGTCGTCGACGGGAGATCCTGGCCGAGGCGGCACGGTTATTTGCCGAAACCGGCTATCCGCGCGCCGATCTCCAGGTGTTGGCTGATCGTCTCGGTGTGGGTAAAGGAACGGTGTACCGGTACTTTCCCACCAAGGAGGCCCTGTTTCTCGCCACGGTGGACGACGGAATTCACGGTTTGACCGAAGCGATCGACGCCGCGCTCGAGGATGAATCCGATCCCGTTCGACGGCTGGAGAACTCGGTTCGCACCTACCTCGGTTATTTCGACCGCCACCCGGAGATGGTGGAGCTTTTGATCATCGAACGGGCCGAGTTCCGGAACCGCAAGAAAGCCACGTACTTCGTGTATAAAGAACGCCATCACGACCGTCGCCGCGCGATTGCCGAAGAAGGCATGAACTCGGGCGCCTTCCGGCAAATGGATCCGGAGCGGCTTATGCGGGTGGTCAGCGACCTCCTTTACGGCGTCATTTTCACCAATCACTTTTCCGACCGCCGGGTCCCTTTCGAGCAGCAGGCCCAGGAAGTCATCGACTTCATCCTGCACGGCATCGCCGGCCGTGAAGGTGCCTCATCCGGCTAAAATCGCCATTCACCATTGCCTTTACCTATGAAAACCGACCTTCCAGCATCCGGCCGCGGTATTTCCCGCCGTGTGCCCTTCCTTTTTCACCTGAGTTCGCGGCGGGTGGGCCGACGCACGCCTTCGCGAGCAGCGGCCCGCGCAAGCGGGACTTCGACGCGACCGGGGGCGCCGATCTGCCGTCCCCTTAGCCATGCCGCGGCTGCAACAGGGATCGCCGGTCTGAGCTCCCTGCTCCTAACGGCCTGCGGAGGCGAACAGCCTGGCGGCGGGAGCCAGACACCGCCGCCCCCGGTCACGGTCGCGGAGGTTACTCCCGGCGACATCGAGATTAACCGCGAGTACGCCGCGCGGGTTCGAGCCGTGCGCGAGGTCGAGGTGCGGGCCCGGGTGGGCGGAATCCTTGAGAAACGAATGTATGAAGAAGGCCAATACGTTGAACACGGCGACCTCCTGTTCACGATCGAAGCCGAACCGTACGAGATCGCCCTGCGTCAGGCCGAAGCCGATCTCGCCAATGCCCGGGCCAATCGCAGGCAGGCGGAACGGGAATGGCTGCGGGTTTCGGGTCTTTTCGACCGCAACGCGGTGAGTGAACGGGAACGCGACAACGCCGAATCCACGCTTGAGCTCGCCCAGGCGCAAGAGGAACTCAGCCGGTCCCGGGTCGCCGACGCCGTCCGCAATCTCGATTATACCCGGGTACAGGCTCCCCTCGCCGGGTCCACCGGATTGGAAACGCTGTCTGAAGGGAGCCTGATCGAAGCGGGACAACCGTTGACCCGCCTCATTCAGCAGAATCCCGTGCACGTGCGTTTTTCGCTTCCCGAATCGGACGCGGCACTCCATCGCGAGGCGCGCCGCGCCAGGACCCGGAACGAGGAATCCGCTCTTCATCGGCGCGAGGTTCGCCTCCGGCTGCCCGACGGCGAGTGGTACTCGGAACCGGGCGTTCTAGACTTCGCGGACGCGGCCATCGACGCGCGAACCGGCACGATAACGATGCGCGCCGTCTTCGAGAATCCGGAAGGCGATCTGATCCCCGGTCAGTTCGTGCGGGTCCGGGTAACCCTTGAGGAGTTGACCGGTGTGTTCGCCATCGAACCGACCGCCATCGGCGAAGGTCCGGAAGGCCCTCGCGTGTTTATCCTGATCGAGGACGATACGGTGGAATCACGCAACGTCGAACTGGGTCCGGTGGTCGATGGCAGGCAAATCATCCTGTCCGCCCTGGAGGACGGAGAGCGGCTTGTGGTCAACGGCCATGCGGCCCTTCAGGAAGGCATGACCGTCTCGACGCAAACGCGCAACGGGGAGGAAAACTGATGTTTCGCTTTTTCATCGACCGGCCGATCTTTTCAACCGTCGTTTCACTCGTGATTTTGATCGCGGGCGTGGCTTCAATCAACCTGCTTTCGGTGGAGCAGTACCCGGACGTGGTACCCCCCCAGGTGGTCGTGAACGCCACCTACCCCGGCGCCAGCGCCGACGTGCTGGCGGAATCGGTGGCCGCTCCGCTGGAACAGGAGATCAACGGAGTGGACAACATGATTTATCTGGAGTCCACCAGCACGGATGCCGGGATGCTGCAAATCTCGGTTTCCTTCGCGATGGGAACGGATCCCGACCAGGCGGCCATCAACGTCAACAACCGCGTGCAGGCGGCCTTGCCGCGGTTGCCTCAGGTGGTGCGCCAACTCGGGGTGCGGGTTGAAGCCCGTTCCACCAACATCCTGATGGTTCCGGTGCTGAGTTCCACCCGCCAGAGCACGCTGGAAATCAGCAATTACGCCCTGTTGAACATCCTCGACGAACTTGTGCGGATTCCCGGAGTCGGCGACGTGTCGCTGTTCGGAGCCCAGGACTATTCCATGCGTATCTGGCTGAGTCCTGACAAGCTCGGCCAGTTCGATCTCACGCCCTCCGATGTTGCCGCCACCCTCCGCGAGCAGAACGCCCAGTTCGCCGCCGGGCGGATCGGCGCGGAGCCCGCGGTTCGTGGCCAACCGTTCACTTATTCGGTCACGACGCGGGGGCAACTGGATTCGGCCGACGAGTTCGAGCGGGTCATTCTCCGTTCCCTGGACGACGGCAGTGCGCTCCGGCTCGGAGATGTGGCGCGGGTGGAACTGGGCTCCCAGAACTACGCCTTTTCGGCCACACACAACGCGGAACCGACGGTTCCCCTTGGCATCTTCCTCGAACCCGGCGCCAACGCGCTCGACACCGCCCGGGCGGTGCGCGAGACCCTCGACCGGATGTCCGAGCGCTTCCCCGAGGGCCTGTCCTATCACATCCCCTTCGATACGACGGAATTCGTGGAAGTTTCCATTCGCGAGGTCATCATCACCCTGCTGCTGGCCACCGGGCTGGTGGTCCTGGTTACTTTCGTCTTTCTGCAGCATTTCCGCGCGACCCTGATTCCCGTGGCGGCGATTCCCGTTTCCCTGATCGGCACCTTCGCCGGAATGCAGGCATTCGGTTTTTCCATCAACCTGCTGACCCTGTTCGGTCTGGTCCTGGCGATCGGGATCGTGGTGGACAACGCTATTATCGTGATGGAGAACGTCGCCCGCCTCATGCACGAACGCGGGCTGCGAGCCCGGGAGGCCTCCATCGAGACGATGGGACAGGTGACGGGAGCGGTCATCTCATCGACCCTCGTGCTTGTGGCCGTGTTTGTCCCGGTAACGTTCCTCGGGGGATTGACGGGCGAGCTTTACCGCCAGTTCGCGGTTACGATCACGGTCTCCGTCGTGGTTTCCGGCGTGGTCGCGCTCACGCTCACGCCGGCCATGTGCGCCCTGCTTCTCGATCGAACACCCAAAGAAGTCTGGACCCCCTTCCGTTGGTTCAACCAGGCATTCGCCTGGATCAACGACTCGTTCGTTTTCGGGGTGAGGACGGTTTTGAAGCACTGGGTGCCCGGCGTTCTGTTCTTCGCGTTGGTCGGCGTATCCACGCTATTCATACTGAGCCGTATGCCTTCCGGATTGGTTACCCAGGAGGACCAGGGTGTGGCGCTCGCCGTTTATCAACTTCCGCCCGTCTCCTCGCTCGAACGCACCGAGTCGGTCCGCGAAGCGCTTTCGCATCAAATTTTGGCGTTTGAAGAAGTATCCGACTTCGCCAGCTTCGCCGGATTCGATCTGTTCGCCGGATCCCTGCGTACCAACGCGGGAGCCGGATTCATCAACCTGACCTCCTGGAACGAGCGTACGGGCCCCGGACAGGATGCCGCGTCCATCGCCAACCGGGTCATGGGAATGGGAATGGGCATTCAGGAAGCCAACGTGTTGGCGTTCGTCCCGCCGCCCATCCAGGGCCTGTCGCTTACCGGCGGAGTCGAAGGGTTTCTCCAGATCCGCGGGGAGACGTCTCCGGACGAAATGCAGGGCATCGCCCGGCGTTTCGTCGCCGCCGCCTCGGAACGTCCGGAATTGGTCAACGTCCGCACCACCCTCGATACCGGCATCCCCCGCTACCACGCCGAAGTGGACCGCGAGAAGGCGAAAGCCATGGGCGTGGCTATCAACCGGGTGTTCGAAACAATGAACAGCACGTTCGGTTCCCTGTACGTGAATGACTTCACCTACGCCGGACGGCTCTGGCAGGTCAACCTGCAATCCGAAGCGGAATTCCGGATGCAGCCGGAAGACCTGCACAAAGTTTTCGTGCGCTCCGACTCGGGCGAGATGATTCCACTGACTTCGCTGGTCACCCTCGAACGCACCCGCGGAGCGGATATCTTAAACCGGTTCAACCTTTATCCGGCGGCCCGGATGACGGCCGACCCGGCGCCCGGCTTCACGACCGGCCAGGCCAAGAACGCCATGGAAGCGGTCGCGGCCGAACTCCGCACCGACACCGACACTCTCCTGGGCTGGATCGGAGAAGCGTATCAGCTCGATGTCGCCGCCGGCGCCGGAGGCGCGGCCTTCGGGTTCGGGTTGTTGATGGTCTTTCTCATCCTGGCGGCGCAGTACGAACGCTGGACCTTGCCGCTGGCGGTGGCGTCGGCGGTGCCGTTCGCGGTCCTGGGCGCGGCGGTCGCCACGTTTTTACGCGGCTTTCCCAACGACATCTATTTCCAGGTCGGCCTGTTGGTTCTGATCGGTCTGGCAGCGAAAAACGCCATTCTCATCGTCGAGTTCGCCGCGCAGAACCGGAAAGCCGGCATGAGCTCCCATGAGGCCGCCGTGACGGCGGCGCGGCAACGGTTTCGTCCGATCATCATGACGGCTCTTACCTTTATCATCGGCACCCTGCCCCTGGTCTTCGCCACCGGCGCCGGAGCAGCCAGCCGGCAGGCGATCGGCACCGTCGTAGTCGGGGGCATGATCATTGCCAGTACTGTGGCGCTGCCGTTCGTGGCCCTCGCCTACAACCTCTTGTCGCAACTCGCAACGTGGCGGCGCGAACGCCGGAAAACTCAAGAGCCAGTCTGATGGAAACCACAAGACTCAAAATGATTCCAGCCGCCGTGGGCGCGGTTATCCTGGCCGGCTGTGTCACCGGCCCCGACTACCACGCCCCCGACACGGCTTTGCCCGGGGCCTGGCCTGAGGAGGACATCCTGGCGGCTGCCGAGCACGAGGCCTGGTCGGACTGGTGGACGCGTTTCGAGGATCCGAGCCTCAACGAATTGGTTCACCGAGCGTTGGACGACAACCTGGAGATCCATCTTCAAACGGCACGGATCGCGGAGTTTCGCGCTCGGCTGGGACTGGCCGGCGCCGAACGGTGGCCCTCGGTGGACGCCCAGGCCGCCGCTTCGCGGGAGCAGACACCCGGCGCCGCGCTCGGCGTACCCGGAGTGGAAACGGGTCCGACTAATCTGTTCTCGCTGTCAGGTCTGCTCAGCTACGAACTCGACTTGTGGGGACGGCTGGCGCGGGAACAAGAGGCGGCCGAAGCCCTGCTGCAGGAAAGTGTCTTCGCGCGCGAGGCGGTTCGTCTCAACGTTGTGGCCGACGTGGTCACCACCTACTTCGATCTCCGCGCCGCCGAAAACCAGGTCTCGATCGCCCGCGAGACGTTGGCCTCACGCGAGGAAACCGTGCGCCTGCAAGAGATTCGTCACGAAGCCGGCGAAATCGACGATCTCGCGCTGCAACAAGCCCGGAGCGAACGGGAAAGCACCCGTGCCGAACTTCCCGGACTGCGCCAACGCAAACAGGTGCTGGAAGGAGCCCTGGCCCTCCTCGTAGGGCTCGAACCCGCGGAACTCTGGGAGGATCTTCCCTGGGACGACGGCTACCTGGCCGATATCCACCTGCCTGACCAGATCCCCGCCTTTCTTCCGGCCGAATTACTGCAGCGCCGGCCCGACCTCCGCGCGGCGGAAGCTAACCTGATGGCGGCCACCGCCGGGATCGGGGTGGCCCGGGCCGATCGCCTGCCGCGGGTCAATCTGTCCGCCATGCTCGGCACGGCCGCCGCCTCCACGGGCGACCTCTTCACCGATCCGGCGGAGACCTGGAGCATCGGCGCGTCCGCGACGGCGCCAATCTGGGATTTCGGACGAGGACGCGCCCGGGTGGAAAGCGCGGAAGCCCGGGCCGAGCAAGCCGAAGTGCAGTACCGAATGACCGTCAACAGCGCCTTCAACGACGTCCGGAGCGCCCTTATCATTTACGAAGCGAGCACCGACCGCGTGGTGGCGAACCGCTCTCGCGTCGCGTCGTTGCAGCGCACGGAGGAATTGGCCGAAATCCGCTACGAAGAAGGCTTCACCTCCTTCATGGAGTACCTCGACGCCCAACGCGCACTCCTCTCCGCCCGCCTGGCACTGGAGGAAGCCGCCCGCGACCAGCTCACCGCCACCGCGACCCTGTTCAAGGGCCTCGGCGGCGGTTGGGATGAAGCCGGAAGGCACGTGTCCGGAGATTTCCTCTATCGGGAACACTGATCCATCCCTTACCAAAGGGTCGCAAATCACCGATCCAAATAAAAAGCCCGTGTCGTGTCAAAAACCGGCAGGCGCATTCTGCAGCACCACCCGGCGGGTGAAGATGCGTGAATGCTGCTCGACGAGCTCCCACCAGTCGCCCTCGACCCGACCCGCCTCATATTTCGCCAGCAGCTTCGCGCCTTTATCGGTCAGGATCCGGAGGGTGATTTCGGCGACGTCGGGGACGCGGGTGGAGGCGGCGGCAGGGGGACTTCCGAACCCGGGGATGGACTCGCCCGGATTTTGATAGGACGTGTATTCCATCGGATTGTTCGACTCAAAGTCGGCAAAATCGCGGGGTCTCGGTTCGTTCCCGCCCAATGCCGGCGAACGGTGTGCCAGGCCGGCCTCGCCGTCAGGAAAGATCTCAACGTATTCGGGATCCCCGTTCGCGTTGGAGGTTTTCCACAGGAGCCGGACTCCGAAATCAACCACATGGGACGCCAGCAGACTGTCGCGGCGGGGACGCTGGATCTCGCCCGGGTGGCCGGGCCAGACCGGCCCGCCTGGACTGCTCCCGGGATTGTAGGCGGGCGCCACGATATCGTAGCCCTCCGAAAAGGTTTTCTCCGCCCGGACCGCTCCTCGATAAAGCATATAGCGGGCCTCGGAATCGGGCGTGTTCGTTGTCGGGGTTCGCCGGACGATCTTATAGGAAACGGCGCGCAGCTCCGGATTCGCCGTAAAGAACCGCAACCACACGCCGCCCCAGCCGAAGCGATTCCGGTCGGGATCCCAGGACGCATCAGGAGGCTTCACACGACCGCTTTCGGGAAACTCCCATAGGAAGGCGGCATCGGCATCGCGCACCGTGTCGGCCGCGAACCAAACATTGCCGTCGCGCCGGAACAGCGCCTGTTCGAGATCCGTTTGGAGCCGCGCCATCGCTGTCCCGGCCTGGACTTGCGCCGACAGGCGGCCGTCGGCCGCTCGCCAGGAACTCATGACATTCCCGGCCATCGCCAGCATGACGGCCGCCATGCCGGCGGTTATCCCGACCGACACCAGGAGTTCGATCAGGGTCATTCCGGAACCAGGTGTCCGGGGCAAAGGGTGTCTCCGCATAGGGGTATTGAGTTTCGGGGTGGAAGGCTGGGAGATACCGGACGATCCGCTCCGGGGAAAGCACAGTTTCGGACGCAGGAGAAATCTTCACCGAGGTTTTTAGGTAACACGGAAAACGATCGCAAGAATTGAGGGCTTTTTTACACGTGCTTTACAAACACCGGCATTGCACACACCGGCCACAATTCGAACCCGGATCGCCTCCTCCCGATCGCAGTCACGCGCTCCGTTGCTGAAGTGCTGGAAAAAGCGTCCGGTCGGCGGGGTATACTCTCCGCCATCAAGTATTTCGAAAACAGCGGCACTCCCGTGGTTGTGGCGACCGGGTTTATCCCGGGAGATCCTGGGACCGGGAGAATCGGGGGATCAACCCGCTCGCTACGAAGCAATCCGAAAACCTGGCGACGGGGGGTATAAATCCGTTCGTCCAGGCTCCATCGCGGGGTAAACCCGCTCCTGCAAAAGGGTTGCCAAACGGGTGTACGGGTGCGCGCGGCTGTAGGGCCGCCGCTCCAATCCGGAGGGGACGGGTCGATCGACGGGTCTCCGGAAGCGGGCACACTCCCGCGGGAGCCTCAACGGGTCACCGGCGCGTTCTGCAGGACCACTCGGCGGGTGAAGATTTTCGAGTGCTCCTCAACGATATCCCACCACTCGCCTTCGATCCGGCCCGCTTCGAAATTCGTCAGCTCGGTCGCACCCTGATCCGTCAGAACGCGGATCGTGATTTCGGCGACGTTCGGGATGCGGCTGGAGGCGCTAGTGGCACCTGTAGGATCAGGTGAATAGCTATAGGTTCCGTAATTCCAAGTGCTTTCGTCTTGCGGCTGGGCTGACTGGCCTGGAAGGGCCGGAGAACGATGCGGAAGGGATCCATCCCCTGGACCACCGCCCGGGTCCGGATAGATCTCCATGTAAAACGGATCACCCGCGCTGTCCACCGTCTTCCAGAGCAACCGAATCCCGAAATCGACCACGTTGCTGGCGAGCAGGCTTTCCCGGCTCGGACGCTGGACTTCCCGGGCCTCCGGGTCCCCTCGTTCAGTGGCGCCTTCCGCCGTCCCCTCAAGATCGGCACCCGGATTATACTCCGGCACCAAAATATCGTAGCCGTTCAGAAACGTCGCCTCGGAGCCGACCTTGGAGCGGTAAAGCATGTAACGCGCACGGGTGTCGATTTCCTGCTGGGTAGCCGTGGATTTGACCGGCGTCCGGCGGACGATCTGGTAGGAAACCGCGTTGACATCCGGGTCCGAAGTGAAGAATCGCAACCAGACTCCGGCCCAGCCGAAGCGGTCCTGTTGAGGGTCCCAATGGGAATCCTGCTGCCCGGGACCGCTGTTCTCGGGCTTCCCCCGGGCCGAAGACTGCCAGAGATTGACATCGCCCGGAGCATTCAGCGTATCCACTGCGAACCACACGTTCCCGTCCCGGCGGAAGATCGCCCGCTCGAGGTCCCGCTGCAGGTAATCGAGCGCCGTCCGGGCCTGGGTCTGCGCCGAAAGACTCCCCGAGGCCCGGCTCCAGGAGCTCATGATGTTGGTGGTCATCGCCAGCATGATCGCCGCCATCGCGGCGGTGATCCCCACCGCCACCAGGAGCTCGACGATAGTGAAGCCGCGTTTTTCCCGGAATTCCGGGAGGAAAAAGTCGTGCGGTTGGTGTGTCATTTTCGGCGAATGGTCGTGAAGAATGTCATTTGGCGCAGCTCCGACAACCCATCGGTATTATCCGGATACCCCTCGTGATGAGGCCTGGCGTCGTCCGGTCCCGGCCCAGTCCGCCGATACACCGGCCAAAGAACCCGAACCTGAAAGGTGCGGGAGGTGTATTCACCGGCATTGCCGCTATCGAATGGAAACGCCGGCGAATTTCTCAGCTCGATGCGGAAAAACTTATTCGCATCTCCGATTTCGAAGGGTTGCCCCGTGGCCGGATCAATCGGGGGATTCTGAAAATAGTCCTCGTCGCCGATATGGCCCAGGTCCCTGTTGCCGTAAAGGACCTGAAATTGGGCCGGTCCATCCGGAAAATCCGCGATACTAAATGCTGCAGTGTCCTCAAACGGCAGCCGCTCGAGCTCGGCGCGGATCAACTCATTCAGATTCGAAACAATCTCGGTTTCCTCGCTTTCCCGGATCGACTCCAGGATCGGACCCAGCAGGCCGACCACCGCGAGAATGCTCAGGGCGAAAAGCCCCACCGCGATCACGACTTCGACCAGCGAAAACCCGCCGCTACGTTTTCTGTTGCTGCGCATCATCTTTAATTCGTTTCGTGAAAGGAAAGTCGTTCGTTCACCAGGTGAAAAGTTCCGATCCGGCGGATCACCGCCCCGCGAACGTTCTCCGGATTTTCAAGCACGGGTGTGCCTGCCGTCCGTCTTCCGGCGGTGACAACGATTTGAAGGTTGGTTCCGCCGGTCAGTTCGCCGTTCGGGCCGAACTCGTAATAAGCCCATCGGTGCCCCGTCGACTCCGACAGAAAATCCAACCCGTCGCGCCGCGGATAGGTCAGGGTGGGCATGACACCCTGGTAATTTGAAAAGGCATCGGTGTTCTCGGTCCAGCCGTCGAACAAGTCGGCCGGTCTGTCCTCGGTCCACTGGGGAACAAAGTAGGCCCCCCTTGGAAACGAGGTACCCTCGCTGGTCGGCACCCATCCCGTGGTGCCGCCTATTTCTTCCCGCCTGATAATTCCCGCGAACCGGAGGTAGCGGTCGGGATCATTCCGGTCGATATTGACGATCAGCCGCGCGTTGGTCCCGTTCATGATGGCCTGGGCGCGGGTGGCGGTCAGCAGGCTGGACATGGTGCGCTGGGCGGAACTGACGGCAACGGTCTCGTCGCCGCCGCGGAGGGCCAGGCCGACACCGGCGACGACAGCGGTGATGATGCCGAGGACCACCAGCAATTCGATCAGTGTGAACCCGCGGCTTCGCCGGTTGTGACAGAGAAAAACCTGCGCGGGGACATTCCGGGTATCTTGATCAAAAAAAGCACGGGTGCTCAACTCCTCCGTCGTCTGGCGTATCTTATTGGAAATCATGCAGTAAATTGATTTACTCACTTCCGTTATTGGAAGGAATAGTCACAATGCTCAACCATTTTTATCACATAAAGGCCAATGTTGCCCCGAGTGTCGATGGAAAAGGGGGAGGACGTGATTCGTTACTCGTTATCGGTTATTCGCCAGTCGATTGCAAGCCAACGTCGAATCGGCCGAACCTGACCGGGCGCCGGCAAAGCCTCCGGATCGACTCCCCCTTTCCTGCTGCCAGCCGATCGATAACCCCCATTCCCCGCCATTGACGAAACGGGAGGGAGGCGTTTGGCTCTCGCTTTTCCGTGAAAACCTTTTATCCGTATTTTCATTACCTGAAACCGGTTGCCCGGATCTTTGTCGTGGCGCTGTTATTCGGGCTGCTTTTCGGTGTGTCGAGCGGGTTCGGGATCCCTTTCATGACGCAGAAGGTGTTTCCGATGATCTTTGACGACGAGGCCGAGGGACTCTCGATTCTGATGCTTGTGGGTGTCGCCTCGCTCATTCCACTCGCCTTCGCGGTTCGCGGAATCTCCGGATTCCTCAACACCTACCTGATCAACCTCTGCGGCATCCGGGTGCTCGAAGCAATCCGTGCCGATATTTTCGCGAAGTACCAGGCCCTCCCGCTCGGTTTCCTCCAGAAGCGCTCCAGCGGCGACCTTGTCTCCCGGTGTCTCGCGGACACGAACGCGGTCCAGCTCACCATCACCAACGTCGCCAACGACCTCATCAAACAGCCCCTCACCCTGCTGGGCGCTATCGGGTACCTGACCTACGCGTCGCT
The DNA here is from genome assembly GCA_003558065.1 of Opitutia bacterium. Taxonomy (GTDB): domain Bacteria; phylum Verrucomicrobiota; class Verrucomicrobiia; order Opitutales; family T3Sed10-336; genus PXDC01. The sequence continues at coordinate 25,513 of PWMU01000109.1, forward strand.
CCAGAGCCGGGAAGTATTTTTTCTGCTGGTCTGCATGGCGATCATACCGATCTGCATCGTGCCGATCCGGATTTTCGGGAAAAAAATGCTTAAACGCTCCCGTCAGGCCCAGATTCAGCTGGGCGGAATGACCGGCTTCGTGAGCGAGAACCTCCGTTCCGCCCGGGAGATCCGGGCTTTCAACCTGGAAGACCGCCAGCGGGAACGATTCCGGGAACAGATCCAGAAACTCCTTACCTTCCAGTTAAAACTGGTGAAGTACAAAAAGGGCATGCCGCCGGTCGTCGAAGTCGTCGCGTCCTTCGGACTGGCCCTCGCCTTTCTGTACGCCTACCAGGCGGGGCTGACCCTCGGGGTTTTCCTCCCCCTCTTTATCGCCCTGTACATGTGCTACGACCCCGTCAAGAAACTGGGAATGATGCAGAATCAGCTCCAGAAGGGCCGGGGCGCCCTCGAGCGGCTGGACGAAATCATGCGCGAACCGGTCACCATCCGCGACCCGGAAAGTCCGCGCGAGATCGGCCGGCTCACCGGCGATGTCGTTTTCGCGGGCGTTTCCTTCGCCTACGACCAGGTCCCCGTCCTCAGGGACATCACCGTCCACCTCCCCCAAAGCCAGGTCTACGCCCTGGTCGGTCCCAGCGGGGCCGGCAAGAGCACCTTCGCCAACCTGATTCCCCGATTCTTCGATCCCACCGAGGGCGCGGTCAGAATCGACGGCATCGACATCCGGGAAATGCGCCTGAAGGACCTTCGCTCCAACATCGCGGTGGTTTCCCAGGATCCCGTCCTTTTCGACGACACGATAGTCAACAACATCCTGATCGGCCGGCCGGGCGCGTCCCGTGACAACGTCCTCCGCGCGGCCGAAAACGCCTACGCCCGCGAGTTCATCGAAGCCTTGGACCACGGCTTCGAGACCGACGTCCAGGAAAGCGGCACCCGCCTCTCCGGCGGCCAGAAGCAGCGCATCGCCCTCGCCCGCGCCTTCTTGAAGGACGCCCCCATCCTCATCCTCGACGAAGCCACCTCCGCCCTGGACTCCGAGAGCGAGGAAAAGATCAAGGACGCCCTCCGCCGGCTCGTCCAAGGCCGCACCGTCCTCATGATCGCCCACCGCTTCAGCACCCTCAGCCTCGTCGACCGCATCCTTTTCTTCGAAGAAGGCCGGATCACCGCCGAAGGCCCGCACGAAAAACTCTACGAAACCTGCGCCCCGTACCGGAACCTGTACGAACGGCAGAAGGGGTGGGGTGAGGGGAGGGCAGAAGGATGAATTATGAGTTATGAATTGGGAATTGGCAATCGTTGCCAAAGGTCATGCTCCACACTCACCGCAGGAGCGGCTTTATGCCGCGAAGGTCCGCCTTTCTATCGTGCATAAACTTTCGGGAAGAGTGAAATGAGGTCATGGGGGATCGGCGATTCCAATTGAATTTCGAGTCGCCTGGCGGTGGGAGCGAGGTTCCGGCGCCATGGCGGCGATTCCCGGCCCCGGCGATACAAACGCGACATCAGGGTCGGACCAAAATTTCCTTGGCATGGGGATTGTTTTCATAAGTTTGAATTCCATGCCAAAAAAGATCGAGGCGTTCTGGAACAGCAACCTCTTCGAAGTGGGAATCGGTAACGTGGTAGTCGCGCGTTACCGATCCGCAACGGCCATTGAAGCCGGAGTTTTCCTGGTGGACACCTACTGCCTGGGGGTCAAAGACGCCTATTACAACCGGACGTCACCGGGCGAGTACGAAGAGATGTTCGAGCAAGTCTTCCCGCCGGAAAACCGCATCCCGGTAGCCCCGGCAACGGCCCGCAAGCTGGTCGACGAATCGATCGCCTACGCCCGCCGGCTCGGTTTTTCTCCGCACCGCGACTACAAGAAAGCCGCCCGCGTACTCGGAGGAATCAAGGCGGCCGACTCGGACGAAACCTTCGTCTTCGGATACAAGGGGAAACCGTTCTACGTGCAAAGCAACCACGATTCTCCGGAACGGGCGAAGCGGACGATTCGTCACCTCGAAGCCCGTTGCGGTCAGGACGGGTTCCACCACCTGCTCGCCGGCGACCTCAAAGACAGCCGCCTTCCCAGGTCTGGCGAGGACGAGGAGCCCGAAACCCGGCGGGCGGATTAATTCCGCAGATGCCGTAGCCGGATTGAAGAAGGCGGCCGGGAGGCCGTGTGCCGAGGACAATCACCCAGACCCCCGGGCTTGACGCAAAACACGGTTCTGTGCATGTTCCGTGCATGGCTTCAAAAACCATCTCTCTTTCGATCGAGTCCTACAACCGCCTCAAAGCCGCCCGAAAACATCCGGGCGAAAGCTTTTCATCGGTGGTGCAGCGAGCGCGATGGGACGAGGCGTTGCCATTGAGTGACGGGCGCCGTATCCTGGAGTATTACCAGGAGCTCGAGGCTTCCGGAGCCCCCCTTTACCTGGACGAAGAAACGCTTGATACTATGGACGCCCGGGTGAGCCGGGGCCGCACCGCACGGGCGGAAACCGCGTGGGATCGAGCCGGCAAGTGAACCTCACTCCCGATTTTAGAGCTCCATGTTGCTCGACACCTGCTTCCTGACCGACCTCCAAAGGGAACGAAAACGACGTCGCCCGGGAAAGGCTTGCGCGTTTCTCGAATCCTGGGAGGGAGCGCCCCTATCCTTCAGTCTGATCACCTACATGGAATTCCTCGAAGGTTATCCGGATGAGAGTCGAGGAACCGCCGACCGTTTTCTCCGGCCTTACAAACGGATCGCAACCGACGCGGAAACCGCCTGGCAAACCAGCCGGATCGAACGCGCCCTCCGCGCCCAGGGGCATCCAATCGGAGACCACGACGCCTGGATCGCGGGCACCGCACGTCAACACGGCCTCACTCTCCTGACTCGCAACAGCGAGCATTTCAGGCGGATTCCCGGCTTGCCGCTGGCGGTGTACTGAATTCCGTCACCACCACGCGTTGAATATAAAAACCCGGGCGGCAAGGAAACGTTCACTCCCGGCCCGTTCGCGGGGTAAACCCGCTCCTACAACGAGATACCGCCGTAGGAGCGGGTTTACCCCGCGATCACAAAGAAATACCGCCG
>PWMU01000106.1 GCA_003558065.1 Opitutia bacterium
CTGGGGCCGCCGAGCATGTGGAGGGCGCGACTCCAGGATCCGGTGTCCTCGCCGAGGAAGAGGTTGACCTCAAAAGTGAACGATTCCCAGGAGCCATCGAGCGCGGCCCCGAGGTCGGCATTGACCCGGTTGCCGCCGAAAACCACGGAGGTGTCGCCCGGTTCTCCGCTGAAGCCCTCGCGGAAATAATGAGTGCCGTCGCCGTCGACGTTCCAGGTGCCGACGTAGGTTCCGTCCCTGTTTCCGTAGAAGTCGGTTACCGGGGCGCCGCCGGCGGCCGAGCCTTCGTTAAAGCTGTAGCCGATCCGTAGGGGCGCTTCCTCGGCGCTCGCCGAGAGGGCGAACCAGAGAAAGGCGACGGCGCAAATGGCCGGCGCCGGGCAGAGGGTAAGGAGCCGTGGTTGCTTCATAGGTAACCGTGTGGTTGTTCGGGCGGTTAGTGTGGGTTTGGTAAATGCGGGGCGCGTAAAGAACATTCACGAGCTTCGGGAGCATCAAATCCTTGTTACCCGATTTGGCTTGTTCTTCTCAAGACGGAGTTCATGTTAATTGTATCATGAGCAGGGTGACGATCCAGGAGGTCGCGGAGCGGGCGGGGGTTTCACCCATGACCGTGTCGCGGGCGCTGCGCAACCATCCGAACGTCCTGCCGGCGACGCGCCGCCGCATCCTCGCCGCGGCCGCGGAGCTCGGTTACCGTCCCCATCCCCTGGTGGCCTCACTTATGGCGAGCATCCGCGCCGGACCCCGCGGAAAAACCCCGTCCGAGACGATTGCATTCGTCACGGTTGACGCCCGCCGGGAGGGCTGGCGTCACGGCACGGCTCTCGCTTATTACAAGGGTGCGTCGGAACGGGCTGCCGAGCTCGGTTTCAATCTGGAGGAGTTCTGGATAATGGAGCCGGGGCTGACTCCGGGGCGCGCGAGCCAGATCCTGCACACGCGCAACACCCGCGGCCTCCTGATCGCCCCGGCGCCGTTTCCCATGGACGCGGTCTCCCTCGACTGGGAAAATTTCGCGGCGGTGGCATTCGGCTACAGCATCAGGCGCCCGCGGCTCCACCGGGTGACCAACCACCAGATTCATTCGGTGCGGCTCGCCGTGCGCACGCTGCGTGAGCGCGGGTATCGCAGAATCGGGCTTGCGCTGGAACAGGCCGCCGATGACCGTGTGGACAACAACTGGTTGAGCGGTTTCCTTTATTCGTATTATTCGGTTTCCTCCCGGGAGCGGGTGAAACCCTATGTTCCGGAGCAAATGGACGAAAAGGGCTTCAAAGCCTGGTATCGCCGCCACCGGCCCGAGGCGGTTTTGGCGGGCGACCTGAAGATTTCGCGTTGGCTCGGGGAACTCGGCGAATCCATTCCCGGGGATGTGGCGTTTGTGAATCTCGATTATTACCCGGAGGCGGGGAAAATGGCCGGCATCGACCAGAACTCACGGGCGATCGGCGCCGCCGCCGTCGAGCTTTTGGCCGAGCAACTCTATCACAATGTGCGCGGCATTCCCGAGAAGCCGAAAGTGCTGCTCGTGGACAGCGACTGGGTGGAGGGACCGACGGTCCGTGGCGGAAGGCCGCGAAAGCGGACGCCGCCCGGCCCGTGAGGATTCTAATCAAACCACCTCGAGGTCATCGCGGCCGGGGAGCTCCGGGAATGGGGCCGTCGGGAGGGCCTGGTACCAGAAGGCCACTGAGGCGATGTCGTCGCGGAGGGGGAGGTAGCGTCGGTCGTTGGTCCACCCGAGCGCCTGGATCGTGACTTTCAGGTCGGTTTCGAACCGGACCGGGTCGGGGATGTGCCAGCGGTAGAGGCCGAAACGCATCTGGGAGCGGGTGTTGCCGTCGGGACGAAGGACCTGGTGCATGCCGGCGTAGGGAGTGGTGAATTCCCGGTAGATACGCTTGTGCGGCCGGTTCTCATCGGGCGTAAGAAACCCGTAGGCGCCGCAGAAATAGTCCTCCGTACCGGTGCCGCAGATCGTCGGGTATTCGTCGCCGTCCAGGTAGAACTTGATTTCCCCCTCGCCCCACCAGCCGTTGTTGTTGACCCCCCAGGCCATGTACGTTCCGACGTAATGACCCTTGCCTTCGATGCCCTCGAGGATCGTGAAAACATCCTTATAGGGGAGTGGGTTCATCCGCCGGAACTGGGCATGAAAGTAGGCGGCGTCTTCGGGGACGTCGGTGAGCACGTAATTGACCTGGTAAAACAGCACCATGGAATCGTGGCCGATGTTTTCCAGCGTGATCCGGCAGCGCTTCCGGAACGGCATCTCCCAGTAGGAATTGAAGCCGTTGCGGGGATTGACGCACACGGCAAGACTGGAAAGCTGGGCGAATTCACCCCACCCGGAGGCAAAGAAGTCCCCTATGGGGCACTCGACCGACGGCTGTTCCTGGTCGTCCCAGTAGATCCGCAGGATAGCGTGGCGCAAATGCCCGTTCGGCGTCATCCACATCTGCTGAATGGCGCCGCTGCCCTCGATGTCGGCCAGAGTGAACGTGGTCCCGGCTCCGATTTGCACACACGGCGAAACCTTCCAGCCCGGACCGAGATCCCGCGAGGCCCGCGAACCTTCCCCTTCGGTGGCCCTGCCGCCCCCGCCTTTTTCACCCGTGAAATTTTCCGGGCTGATGGAACGCGTCTTTGCGTCGGACAGACGCGAAAGGTTGCCGAGGTGCATGCCGAGTCCGCTCATGATGATGCCGTGGGTTGCCGCGGTTTGGATTTCAGTGTTCGGGTTCGAGGTATCAAGCCCCGAAACCGGGTTGTCCGCAAGCCTATCCCCCCACCTTCCGGAGGGGTTCGTTGAGCGCCTTCGCGGAATTCTGGAGCCCGAGCTGTTCCTTCGGCCAGAGTTTGATCTCTATTTGGTCGAGAACACCCCTGCGGCCGACGACTGTGGGTACGCTCAGGCAGACGTTCCGGATGCCGTAGGAGCCTTGCTGGAGAGACGAGACCGGCTGGAGCCGCTTCTGGTCGAGAGCGATGGCGTTGATGGTGTCGCGGATGGTGATTCCCACAGCCCAGCCGGCGCCTCCCTTCTTCTTAATGACCTCGGCCCCGCTGCCGCGGGTGCGGGCGAAGATCCGGTTTTGGAAGTTGGGCGTGAACTCGGGCAAACCTTCCAGCGGCAGTCCGTTCACCGCGGCGCTGGACCAGATCGGGACCATCGAATCCCCGTGTTCGCCCAGAATCAGGGCGCGGACTTGCGTCGGAGCGAGCTGAAGTTCTTCGGCGATAAAGGAGGAGAACCGCGAGGTGTCGAGTTGGGTTCCGAGCCCCAGAACCTGCCGCCATGGAAGGCCGAGGCGGCGGGTGGCGATCTGGGTGAGAATGTCGACCGGGTTGGAGACCACGAAGACGATCGCGTCCCGCTTCATCCCCGCCGCCAGCAGGCTGTCAAGGATCTGGTTGAAGAGAGAGACGTTGCGGTTGATCAGGTCGAGGCGGGATTCGTCCGGCTGGCGGCGCAGGCCGGCGGTGATCACAAAGATGTCGCTATCCGCGGCGCGCTCGTAATCACCCGCGTAAATCAGCTGGTCGCTGGAGAAGGCGCTCCCGTGGAGCAGGTCGAGCGCTTCGCCCTCCGCCATGTCGCGATTGGCGTCCAGCAATTGAATTTCCGCTACGACACCTCCGCATTGCAGGGCGAATGCCGCGCAGGATCCCACGCGTCCGCCTCCTCCGATGATGGTTGTTTTCATGAATTTAGCAGTTCCTGTTCGATTATGTCGGTGATGGCCCGGACCATTTCTTCCGCCTCGGGATCGGTTTCAGGCGCTCCGTCGATCCGGTCGGGGACGGCGCAGGTGACGCCGGGTCTGAACTCGTCGTTGTCGCAAAGTTCGCATTCGCGCAGCTGGGCGCGTTTGTCGTCCATGCCGAGGCTTTGGCGGATCTGGATAAGGTCCTGGAGTTTGTCCGGACCAAAGGTCTTCAGTCCGTTTCCCAGCTGCGACGCGATCCAGATGGTTTTGCAGTAGGCGTCAGTGTTCTCCATCTTCCAATAGGCGTCCTCGATGTCCTTGCCCCAGGTGATGACGCCGTGGTTTTCCATGATGATCGCCTGGTGATCGACGCCCATTTCGCCGACCACGCGGGCGTTTTCCGGCGTGCCCGGCGTTTCGTACGGGGCGAGGCCGATCTCGCCCAGAAAAACCTCGGCTTCAGGAATCATGCAGGTGGGCGGCTTGACCGAGGCCACGGCGAAGGCGGTCGCGTGGGGCGGGTGCGCGTGGACGCAGGACTTCGCGCTGGGCTGGCGTTTCATGATTCCCAGATGCGTATTCACTTCGCTGGTACGCTTGAGCGTTCCGGCGACCTGGTTGCCGTCCAGATCGACCATGCAGATGTCTTCAGGTTTCATGAACCCCTTGGAAATCAACGTGGGTGTGCAGAGGACGAGGTTGTCGCCGACCCGTACGGTGAGATTACCGCCGTTGCCGTCCACGTAATCCTTTTCCCAGATTCGCCTCCCGATGTCGCACATCCGCTGCTTGAGACGGGCGATTTCCGGGGAATTGAAGAATTGCCGGGTGGCTTCCTGGGTCTTCGGGTCGCTGCCGGCTTTCCACCGGTATTCGTAATCGGGAATCGCGGGCTCGGGGTCGGCTGAGGGAGGAGGGCGGCCCCGGGCCGGATCCGGGCCGTTCCGGGTGAGAAGGTCTCGGGCCGAGGGAGTCAGAAGCGCGTCGGCGGGAATGGAGCCGGGATCTTCACCCCGGGCGAGCATTTCCTTGATCTCTTTTTCGGTGATGATTCTTCTCATGGCAAAGGCTGGTAATGGATGGTGTCGACGAGTACGGCGGTGATCGCGTCGATGGCCATGCGTTCTTCAAAAGGGGAGGCGGCTTCACGCCCCTCGACAAAGCCCACGGTATCGCCCACTCCGGCTCCCAGATTGTCGTAAACCACGACGCTGGGATCGGTGCCGAGCCTGCCGTCGTCGGGGTGGGGGGTGTCGGGGAAGTAGCCGCGGTTGTAGGGGGTGACCACCAGCCAGCGCGCTCCGTCGAATTCCGGAGCGGTCTTTCCCAAAGTGACGCGGCCTATGACTTTTCCGAGACGCATGGTCAGGTGGAGGGGGCGGGCTTCCTTCCACCCGCGACTCTCGACTCTCGTCCCCCTGGTTCCTCGCCTTTCGGGTCGACAATGCCGGCGATCATGTGGCGGACGGGACTTTTCTCGTCGTTGACGAAGCCGCGGGCGGCTTTGCCGTCGGTGGAGACGATGACCGATTCGTGCAGGCCGGCGCCCCAGGGATCGATGGCTACCACGGGTGCCCCGCGGGCGGCGCCCTCGGAGTCGACCGGTTGGCAGATCAAAAGCCGCCATCCGGCGAAACTCGGATGCTTGACCGTGGAGGTGATGTTGCCTTCGACGCGTGCGAGTTGCATGGATTCAGTAAATTTTCAGGTTGTCGACCATAACGCAGCGGCGGGTGCGGGTGAAGGTTTTCGGATTGGTGACCCCTTCGCCGGTCGGCGTGGCGATCGAGTAACTGAGGTACCCCTCGCCCCCGAGCCCGAGGCCGGCCATGGAGGAGCCGTTTTTGATAAACAGGCTCGTGTCGAGCGCCCGCGCCATTGCGGTCATGTGATCGACATTGCGGGTGTGAATGATGGCGGTGTGTTTGTAATTATGCTCGGCTTCCCCGGCCCGGCGGATGGCTTCGTCGATGTCTTTCACCCGGACGATCGGCAGGAAGGGCATCATCTGTTCTTCCTCAACGAACACGTCGTCCGCCCCTGTTTCGCCGAACAGCAATTCCGTCTTCGCCGGAACCTGCACCCCGGCGCGCTGCCCGAGAACGGCCGCATCCCGGCCGACCAGGTCCTTGTTCACGGCCGCGTGCGAGGCGCCGTTGTCGTTGCGCCGCGTAAAGGCTTCCTGTTTGAGTTTGTCGATCTGGGTCGCGTTCAGACGGGCGGCGCCTTCGCGCTCCAGGTGACTCATGAACTCGTCGGCGACGCGGTCGATTACGAAAACCTCTTTCTCCCCGATGCAGAGCAGATTGTTATCGTAGGCGGCGCCGCGAATCACGTTCCGGGCCGCTTTGCGGTGGTCGGCGCAGCAGGTCACCACGACCGGGGGATTCCCCGGGCCCGCGCAGATGGCGCGCTTTCCGGTTTTCATCGCCGCCTGGACCACGGCGGGTCCGCCGGTGATGCACAGAAGCCGGACGTGTTCGTCGGCGCAATTGGCGTCGAAGGATTCCAGGGTCGGCTTCTCGATGACGCAGATGAGGTTTTCCACGCCCAGTTCCCGATGAATTGCTTCGTTGTAGGCCCGTGCGGCGTGGGCCGCGCAAAGGGCGGCGCCCGGGTGCGGGTTGAAAACGCAGGAGTTTCCCGCGGCCACCATGTTGATAATGTTGCCGCTCATGGTGGGAACCGAATGGGTGGCGGGAGTGACAGCCCCGACGAGACCGAACGGCGTGTATTCCTCCATGGTGATTCCGTGGTCGCCGCTCATCCCGTAGGGCTGGATGAACTCGACGCCGGGAACCAGTTTGAGAATCCTGAGCTTTTCGATCTTGTGGTCGAGACGGCCGATTCGGGTTTCCTCCAGCTCTTCGCGCCCCCAGGCCTCGGCGTTTGCTTCGGCCAGAGACTTTACGATATCGATCACCTTTCGGCGCCCTTCGATCCCTTTCTCGGAAAGCTGGACAAAGGCGTCATGAGCAGCCCGGCAAGCCTCCTTCGGGTCGTCGAAGATGCCGAAATGCCGCGCCCCGGCGTAACGCGACGCCTCGCGCGCCCGGGAGGAAGAAGCGGGGGAAGGCCCCGGGCTTCCCGAAGGCGAGGTATCACCGGGATCCCGCCCAGGATCTTTACCCAGCTTCCGGAAGACTTCGGCCACGATGTCCTGGATCTGTTTTTCGTCCATGGCTTACTTGCTGTCGCTTGCGCTGAAAACCTTCTTTCCGAAGACATCGACTGTATCCACGATCCCGATAATGACGGCGTCGACCGGACAGTTCTTGAGATCGTTCGCGAGCCGCGCGGAGCTACCCTGGGAGAAGAGCACCATCTCGTCGACGCCGGCCCCGATGATGTCCACCGCGACAACGGTGTTCTGTCCGGGTCGAAAGCGAGAAGGATCCTTTTCGTCGACCAGTTGCGGCCGCAAAAGCAGGAGCCGGTGCCCGTGCATGGACGGGTCCTTCTTAGTCGAAACGACTGAGCCTTCCACTTTGGCCAGAAACATGGTCGTTTATTTGGAGGATTTCTTGGGGAGGATGCGGGCGACATCGTCGTGGGGGCGCGCGATGACGTGCACGCTCACGACTTCGCCGCCGACCGCCTTGGCCGCCTGGACGCCGGCGTCGGTGGCGGCTTTCACCGCGGCGACATCGCCGACCACGGTCGCGGTTACAAGGGCGCTCCCGACCTGTTTCATCGGGCCGGCCAGTTCGACATTGGCCGCCTTGAGCATGGCGTCGGTTCCCTCGACGAGGGCGACGAGGCCGCGCGTTTCCAACATTCCTATTGCTTGCTGTGACATGGAACTTCCTTTGTTCTGAGTCTGGGTTGTGATTTGTTTTCTGGTGGTTTTTTTAACCATGAAAATGGGAATGGGTTAATGGTCGGCCGCCAGCAGCCGGCGGGCTTCGCGGGCGACGACGATTTCCTCATCGGCGGGTATGACCATCACTTTGACTCGCGAGCCGCTGTCGCCGATGAATGCCTCGGAAGCGATGGCGGCGCCGTTGGCGGCCGGATCCAGGGCAATCCCGAGTTGGTCGAGGTCCGCGCAGACCTTCTCGCGCAGCCATGGGTTGTTTTCGCCGATACCCGCGGTAAAAACCAGCGCGTCGATCCCGTTGAGAGAAAGGTAAAACGCCCCGATCCAATGCCGTATCTGGGCAACGAATACGTCGATGGCGGTGCGGGCTTTGGGGTCTCCGGCCTCGGCCCTCTTTCTGATGTTTCGCAGGTCGTTGTCGCCGCCGGAGAGGGCCTGGAGCCCCGATTCCGTGCTGAGGATCCGCTCGGCGTCCGCAACGGACAGGTTTTTCCCGCGCATCACATGGAGCAGGGCAAAGGGATCGAGATCGCCGCTACGGTTGTTCTGCGGCAGGCCTGACTGCGGGCTGGTGCCGAAGCTGTTGCCGATGGCTACTCCGTTCAGGAGGCCGGTCACCGACGAGCTGCCCCCCAGGTGGCAGGAGATGACCCGGAGATTGCGCTCCCCGGAATCGAGCGACGCCGGCGTCCGCTGCGCGTAGAGGGTTTTGGCGCGTTCGGCGACGTCCGGGCGCTTGAGCAGTTCCGCCGAACGCTCGGCGATGTACTTGTGGCTGGCCCCGTGGAATCCGAACCGGCGCACGCCTGTTTCGTGCCAACTCTCCGGAACGGCGTAGCGATACACCGCTTCCGGGACCCATTGATAGAAAGCGGTCTCGAAGAGAGCGATCATCGGGGTGCCGGGCATCTTCCGGGAAAAGTTGCGGATCCCTTCCACATACGGCGGATTGTGGGCGGGCGCGATCCGGTTGCAGGCCTCCATGGCTGCCAGTACCTCGTCGTCAACCCGGACGCACCC
>PWMU01000053.1 GCA_003558065.1 Opitutia bacterium
GGGGCAGCCGAATGGACCCGGGGCCGGTGGCGTTGGAGGTGGAGGTCCTGTCCTCGAGCGACGGTGTATTCGACCTGGAGGACCCGCGGAGCCACCTTGCGTCCATGCGCGGGAGGCGCATCGACATGGGACCCTGTGCCGTGGTGCGACACGCCGGGGTCACCATTCTCCTGACCAGTCGCCGGACACCGCCGTTCGATCTCGGGCAGCTTCGCAGCCAGGGCATCGAGCCGGAAAAGGCAAAGCTGATCGGGGTCAAAGCCGCCGTCGCCCACCGGCGGGCCTACGACCCGATCGCAAAGGCCATGGTCTGGGTGGATACGCCCGGACCGTGTTCGAGCCGGCTGGACCGGTTCCCGTATCAACGCCTGAAACGCCCCGTGTATCCCCTGGACGACTGTTTTCAACCCTTCTGAATTATGATTGAGTATCCAGACCAACCGCACATGCCGCACTCCCACCTGCCGTTCAGCCCGGCCGTCAAGGTGGGTAATCTGTTATTTGTCTCCGGCCAGGCCTCGGTCGACGACACCGGGAAAATCGTCCCCGATACGTTTGAGGGGGAGTTTCGGCGGTCCCTGGATAACATGAAACGGATCCTGGAGGCGAGCGGGAGCGGATTGGCGCACGTCGTGCAGACCCGAAACTACGTGCGGGACAGTGCCGACGTCGCGCTCTTCAACCGGCTTTACCGCGAATATTTTTCCCAACCTTACCCCGCCCGCACCACCATCACCCACTGCCTGCCGGAAACCCTGCGCTTCGAAATCGAGTGTGTGGCGGTGGTGCCGGAACCGGGGTGACCGGTCGAGGCCGGGTTGCCGGGCTAAGCAGCGCGCTTTGCGCGGCGGGGGGAGGGCGCTCCGAAACGTTTGTCCGCGTACCGGTCGAGGTTGCGGTAAATTACTTTTCCGGGTTGGCACGATTGCCATTGATTCCGCGGTGAAATTTGGCAGGGTTACCAGGGCGGGACGCGAAGCAGGATTTGACCGGGTATTGACAGGATATGACCACTGACTATGGCGATCGGGGCGTTTCGCGGTCTCTATTCCGGGGAACTCCGGGGCGCGCAACCGACGCGGATTTGCGGCGGGAGGTGGACGTGCGGGAGGCGGTCCTGGATTCACTGCCCGCGCACATCGCGCTGCTGGACGGCGACGGGAATATCCTGGCGGTGAACGCGTCCTGGAAACGGTTTGCGACGAGCAATGTCCTGGCGAACCGTGATTACGGCATCGGGCAGAACTATATAACCATTTGCGAGCGGGCGACCGGGAAGCACGCGGACGAGGCGTGCGAGGTGGCGACGGGCATCCGCAGGGTCCTCGACGGGGAGATCCCGGTGTTCAGCCTCGAATACCCCTGCCACTCCCCGGAGGAGCGCCGCTGGTTCCGGCTCATGGTCACTCCGATGGAGGTCGAGGGGGCGAAGGGCGCGGTGGTGATGCACCTCAACATCACGGAACGCAAGCTGGCGGAGATCGAACTCCGGGAACACGAGGCCCTGCTTCGAATCGCCAGCCACACGGCCCGGCTCGGGGGGTGGACCGTTACCCTGCCGGACTTTCACATGGTCTGGTCCGAGGAAACCGCGCGCATTCACGACGAGCCCCGGGGGTTCTGCCCATCGGTGGAGCAGGGAATCCTTTATTACGCCCCGGAGTACCGTGAGCAGGTGCGTGAAGCGTTCCGGCGTTGCGTCGAGGACGGCATTCCCTTTGATGTGGAAGCGGAGATCGTCACGGCGAGGGGGACGAGAAAGTGGGTGCGGACCATCGGTGAAGCCGTGCGGGACAAGGACGGGCGGATCGTCCAGGTCGAAGGCGGGTTTCAGGATATTTCCGAGCACAAGGAGTTGGAGCGAACCGTCGAGGCGAGCAACGCCCGGTTCCGGCAATTGGCCGACGCCATGCCCATGATTGTGTGGACGGCGGCCCCGGACGGACGGGTCGACTATGTCAACCGTCACTCATTCGAGTTTACGGGGGTTTCGCTCGAAGCCTCTCCGGCCGCGAGTTGGCAGGGAACGCTTCATCCCGAGGATCGGGATCGTTGCCTGGCGGCGTGGGAGCGTGCCGTGCGTAGCGAAACGACGTTTGAAATCGAGTACCGTATACGGCGGGGATCGGACGGGACGTACCGGTGGTTTCGGGTTCAGGCGCTTCCCATCCGGGATGAATCCGGGAACCTGGTCAAGTGGTACGGCACCGCCGTGGATGTCGACGCGACCAAGCGCATGGAGGCGGAATCGCGGGAATTGGCCCGGCGTTATACCACCACCCTGGAGAGCATCACCGACGCTTTCTTCACGCTGGACCTGGAATGGCGGTTCACGTTTCTCAATTCGGAAGCGGAACGGTTGCTGGACCGAAAGCGGGACGCGTTGATCGGCCGAAACGTCTGGGCCGAGTTTTCCGCCGCGGTAGGCAGCACCTTCGAGAAGGAGTACTACCGCGCCATGCGTGAAAAGGTAACGGTGGCGTTCGAAGAATATTATCCGCCGCTCGAACGGTGGTTCTCGGTTCGCGCCTACCCGTCCGAACAGGGCCTGGCTGTGTACTTCCGCGATGTCACCCTCACCCGGAAGAAGGAGGAAAAGCTGCGCGAGCAGGCGGCTCTCCTGGACCAGGCGCGGGACGCCATCTTCGTGTGCGACCTGGAACACCGGGTGCTTTACTGGAATCTCAGTGCGGAGCGCCTTTACGGCTGGACCGCGGAGGAGGCGGAGGGGCGGCGGCTGGACGACCTCGTCTACAGGACCCCGGCCGAGCTGGAGCAGCCGGTGCGAACGACGCGGGAGAAGGGGGAGTGGGTCGGCGAGGTGGACCAGTTCAGCCGGGACGGAACCGCGCTTTCCGTGGAGGGGCGGTGGACGTTGATGCGGGACGAGGACGGTGAGCCGCGATCGATCCTCGCCATCAATACCGATGTTACGGAACGGAACAAGCTCGAGGTTCAGTTTCGGCGAGCCCAGCGCATGGAGAGTATCGGGACCCTGGCGGGCGGCATCGCTCACGATCTGAACAATCTGTTCGCACCTATTGTCATGGGTATCGACTTGCTGCGCGAGTTCGAACTCAATGACGATGCGCGCGCCGTGATCGAGGCGATCGAGCAAAGCACCCAGCGCGGTGTCGGGCTGGTCAAGCAGGTGCTCGGCTTCGCCCGGGGCATCGAAGGTGCCCGGATGCCGCTTCACCTGGAGAAGATCGTGCGGGAAATCGAGTCGATCATCGGCAACAGTTTTCCCAAGAACATCACCCTGGAATGCGAGATCCCCGATGATCTATGGATGGTCATGGCGGATCCGAACCAGATGAACCAGGTGATTCTGAACCTCTGCGTCAATTCCCGCGACGCCATGCCGGACGGCGGAACCCTGTCGATCCGGTTGCACAACGTGGTGTTGGACGAGGTGTATTCGGGAATGGATCCGCAGTCGAAAAGCGGCTCCCACGTCGTCATCACGATCGAGGATACCGGTGCCGGGATTCCGCGCGAGATTCAGGAGAAAATTTTCGATCCCTTCTTCACAACCAAGGAAATCGGAAAAGGTACCGGCCTGGGATTGGTCACCGTGCAGAATATCGTCAAGAATCACGGCGGGTTCCTGGATTTGTACTGCGAGGCCGGAAAGGGGACCCGGTTCAAAGTGTACCTGCCGGCCGAAGCGGAGGAATCGTTCGAGGGTGTCCCCGACGTCGAGCCGGAGCAGCCGGCGCGCGGCCAGGGGGAAATGATCCTGGTGGTGGACGACGAGGCGAGCATCCGCACGCTTGCGCAGAAGACGCTCGAACAATTCGGTTACCGCGTCGTGCTCGCGGCCAACGGCGCCGAGGCGGTGGCGCTTTACGCGCGGCACGGCAAGGCGATATCGGTTGTGCTCACCGACATGGCCATGCCGGTGATGGACGGTTCGGCGACCATTGTGGCGCTGAAAGCGATCGATCCGGAGGTGAAAATCATCGCCTCCAGCGGGTACGCCGCCACTGAGGTTGCGGGCAAGGCGGTCGGGGCGGGGGTGCATCATTTTATCCCCAAGCCCTACACGGCGGAAATCCTGTTGAACGAGATCCGGTCCGTCCTGGCGAAGGGCACGAGTTAGAATCCGGTCCGCGCCGGTTCCCGTTCCGCGGAAATCCCGGGATTGATTTCCGGGAGGACGGTCGATTGATTGTGTTTCATTGCGACCGGCGCCGCCGGATTGCGGGTTTATGAACAGTCCGAGAACATTCGCCCTTCCCGTGCTCCCGCTGGGAGCCGTGGGAATCGGGTTCGCCCCGATTTTTGTCCGTTTGAGTGAGATCGGACCGGTCGCCACCGCGTTCTACCGGCTCCTGTTCGCCGTACCCATTCTTTGGATATGGGCGCAGGTCGATTCGCGCAACGCGCTCCCCCCGGTGCCCGCCAAGCGGCTTAAATCTCATCAAAGCGCATATCATTCAATCATTTAACGCCGCGCGAAACCCGATTAAGCGCACAATCGAACTGACGGCTTACCACGTTGAAGGCTTTTCGAATTGGCTCTCGGCAGAGCGGTGGGGTGTGTCCGTTGCGCTGGCGGTAACCATCCTTCCATCGATCTACCCGCTGATCCGATTGGCATTCCGATTAACCCGCTGTTGGCCAGAGAACCTGGATCGATGTAGAGTGATGGTCCGATTCGGGCTTATGTCTCGGGGAGGGGAAACGAATCATGGGTTTCGGCGATCCAACCGGCCAACCGCTCCTGGAGGCGTTTATGTTCTTCGCGGTATTTGGCGTTGTGAGCGAGATTAGCCTGTTCGTATCGATCTTCATTGAGGTTGAATAAAGGCCATGGCTGGTTCTCCAGAACCACGTGCTTCCATCCGTCCCACGTCACAATTCCCCGCCACGGGCGATGAATGCAATTGTTCAATCAAACCGACTGGAAATCCTCCCATATTCCAGGAATTTGAAATTGAACATTCCTGGAATTGAACGGGATGGAATCGGGTAACCTATTGAATATAGACGTCTTGGGGGATTGGATGGTTCCGGTCAGGGGCGGTCAACAGTTAGACTGGAGTTGTGTTTGAATATCCGGTGCGATTATTTAACTATTTTTTCGTTGAAAGGACAAAACTATGCACCCCTTATTTAGTCAGCTAGCACCGGGTGGTACCCATTGCCAGACAGTTGGAACGTCCCGGGGGCAGTGTGACCGGAGCGCCTTCACGCTCATCGAACTGCTTACGGTCATCGCAATCATCGGGATTCTTGCGGCGATTTTGATCCCGGTGCTTTCTTCGGTACGGGAGCAGGCCCGCTCCAGCGTTTGCCGGAGCAATCTCCGTCAGGGGGTTTTGGCATTGACCATGATGCTCCAGGATAACGAGGGCCAGATCACGGTGTTTCGCTCCGGTTCGGGAGCCGGCCGCATGATGTGGTCGACACAGTTGGTCGACGGAGGTTACATCGACGGTGGCGCCAGGGAGATCTTTTTCTGCCCCTCCAACGCTCCGTCCCTGGAGGAACAGTTTGAGGGCCCGTGGATGTGGCGGACTTACGGAATAAGAGTCTTCGGCAGCGGGCAGTCCTTCAATCCGGAAGAGAACCCCGGCGGCCAACATTACCGGCTGAATGTAAATTCGGTCGACATACCGAGTCGGTTTTTCCTGCTGGCCGACAGCGGAGAGCCGTCCGGGAAACGGCAGCGTTTTCGCATATCCACCCAGCACGCGCGGGGAATGGACGGCATCCATATGTTGCATGGAGGCCGGGCGAACATGGCTTTTCTCGACGGACATGTGGAGGGCGCCGGAAGAGAGCGTCTTCGCGACCTCGGCTTTAGCAGTGCCTTTGATGAAGATTTCAACGCGATCATACTGCAGTAAAAGGGCGATTCGTTTAAAAAGTACCCGCACACCAAGCATTTTCGTTCGCGAGCCAAACGGATGAACTTTGCAAGAGAAATTCAGTGTATCTTTGAAAAACTGAGAATAACTAACATGAACTTGGAGGATAGGTAATTATGAATCGATTGAGCAGAAGAAGCATAGTAGCAGGAGCAATATTATTCTGTTGGGTGACGCTGGCAGGAGTTGAAGAGGACGTCGTCAGAATCGGTTATGCGTTCAATGAGAATATTGCGGGGACGACCTATGATTTCTACGGGACGATGGACGCGCGTTACTCTGGTTTTTGGTCTCTAAATCCCCCATACGACGAGCAATACGGCCGAGCCTGGATTCCCGGCGGGTTTTCGGGCGGTGATGGGGATTATAGCACCGTGCATCTCCAGGGCAATCGAGTGGTCCTTGAGGAGCTGCCAACTTTGCTGGGAGAGAGTTGGCCTTCCTTTACGTTGGAACTGCACGTTATACTTCCCGAAGACGATTCGACCTGGAATCGGGCTTTGTCGATTGGGGAGGCATCAGCTTTGAGACGGGTAAGGGACGAAACCCGTATCGGGTCGGGCATTACCGCTCCACGTATCGAGAGTTCGGATTTGGAGGAGGGGCAATGGTACCACGTCGCGTTGATTCATGACGCTGAAGCGGAAACCGTAGCAATGTACATCGATGGCGGTCATGTTGCCACCGAACCGATTGATCCGGATGTGATGCCGGAAAGCCCCGAGCTGATGACGATCGGAGCCACCCCGCAGGGGGGAGGCAGTTGGGGCGGCCAGATCGACGATTTTCGACTTACCACGGCCGTGCTATCGCCTGAGGAGTTTTTGCGTGAAGGGTTTGGCCCGTATATCGTCAAGCCGCCTGAGGCTCCAGAGGACCTGGTGCGTGTCGGGTATAGCTTCAATGAGGGGTCGACTACGTTTGCGGCCGGCGATGCGATCGATTACTACGGTGCGCTGGACGGCCGGTTTAGTGGAACTTGGTCGCCAAATCCTCCGTATGATGAGGAATACGACAACTTCTTTCTTCCTGGATTTTCCTCGGAAGAGGGGGATTACGGTATCTTTTGCCCACAGGGAAACCGAGTGAACTCCGATATTCCGGAAGTGCTCGGAGATGAATGGAGCTCGTTTACTGTGGAAATGCACCTTATGATGCCGCCTGATGACGGGAGGACGTGGCTTCGGGCATTGGCGATCGGGGACGAATCCGCATTCATGCGCCTGAGGGATGAGAGGCGACTGAGAAATTCATTGACCAATCCGGCGATCGAGACCCCCGGCAGGTTGGTACCGGAACCGGGAGAGTGGCAGCATATCGCGATGACCTACAATGCCGAACGGGAGATTATAAGTATGTACGTAAATGGAGAACGATACAATACGCAGCCGGTCAACACAGAAAGTATGCCTCCAAATTCCGCGCCCTTCGATATCGGGGCACGGCCGACCGGCGGGGGCGGATGGACCGGACGGATCGACGATTTCCGTTTTACCAACACCATACTGGCGCCTGGTGACTTTCTGCGCGAGGGTTATGGGACGGAACTTACCCAGCCCTCTGGAATAAGTTTTACGGCTTGGCAAGAAGATCACTTCAGCTCGGCTGATCTTGACGACGAGGACGTTAGCGGGCCCTTAGCGAATCCGACTGGTGATGGAATCGCAAATATTATAAAGTACGCATTTGGGTTGGATCCCAGGGAACCGGCGAGAGGTGAGTTGCCGCGTTCGGAAGTTATCGAAGGCGAATTGCACCTGACATTTCCGTGGCGGAATAATGCCGACGACCTCAGTTTTACAGTTCAATTGTCCGAGGACCTGGTCGAGTGGGTGTCTGGGCCTGATGAAGTGGAAACGGTTTCCGTGGAGCAACTTCAAGAGGGATTCGAACATGTGACGGTTCGGTCATTGCGGCAGCATGATTCCAGAGCGTTTATCCGGGTCCTGGTCGAGCTGGATTAAGTATTGACCAGGGATTCCAATCATTGATGGGTAGATTTTCACTGTTGCCGTACATCGCTGCAAGACCTCGAAAATGATCATAATCCAACGATCCGGTTCCTTCTAGAATGAGTTCACTGCGTGCACGTTTTGGGGGCGACGCCTTCACGCTCATCGAACTGCTTACGGTCATTGCAATCATCGGGATTCTTGCGGCGATTTTGATCCCGGTGCTTTCTTCGGTACGGGAGCAGGCCCGCGCGGCCCAGTGCAAGTCGAACTTGCGCCAAAACGCTCTGGCACTGATCATGATGATTGAAGACAACGACGGGATATTGCTGACCCATCGTTCCGGTGCGGGTGCACAGCGCGACATATGGACGCTGCAACTCATTGACGGAGGCTATGTTGACGAGGGAGCCCGCGAGGTATTCTTCTGTCCCTCAAACGACGGGCACGATCCGCTTGAGGACGGCTGGCAGCACTGGACCTACGGAGTCAATATGTTCGGTGAAGGGAGGTCGATATTCCGGCCGGATTCGAGGAATGGCGGGCGGAGCATTTCGACGCCGACCAGCTTGCGGATGAGGCGATCAGTGGTCCCCGTGCCGACCCGAATGGAGACGGGGTGCCCAACC
>PWMU01000123.1 GCA_003558065.1 Opitutia bacterium
CAGATCAACCCATTTCGCGCCACTTGGGTCCAGGCGTTCCTCAAGTTCATCCCGGGCCGCCGTGGCGATGTGCTTGAGCTGGCCCTGATTGAATGCCGCGTAGTCATCGACTTCCGAAGGCCTAATAACGCCCCGCTCATACCACCAGTCGGGGCCGTGAGCGGCGAAGCCGGCTCCCGGGACGAAAAGGAGCAAAGCGACAAAGAGGGCAGTTCGTGTGTTCATTGCGGCAGGGGTTCCGGGTTGTTGCGTCTTA
The DNA here is from genome assembly GCA_003558065.1 of Opitutia bacterium. Lineage (GTDB taxonomy): Bacteria > Verrucomicrobiota > Verrucomicrobiia > Opitutales > T3Sed10-336 > PXDC01. Next base: position 257 of record PWMU01000123.1, read on the forward strand.
CCGCCTTGTTCGATTTCGTCACGGCTGGGTTCCGTTGTCGAAGGTACCCATCCCGATATCACCTTGCGGCTGAATCCGCACCGCGCCGTCGTGGACGTGCATGTCCCCATCTTTAAACACAGTCAGGGCGTTGGAGCGGTTGGACGAAGATGTTCCGTTCCCGATCTCAAAGAGCGGATCTTCTTCATTCCACTGCGAGCTTCCCCCAGAGCTGACATCGCCAATATTGTAACGCCCCACCGAAATGGAAGCATACGACGGAGCAAGTGTACCAGTTCCGAATGCGGTCGACAGGTTTCCCGAGGCAGTTGTCAAGAAACGTGAAGCCAGCGATCCGGATCCAGAGGCAGAGGTCCCCGTGCCAAACGCCGCGGCTCCACTTGCGGATGCAGAAGAAACGTCGCCGATTGCCACAGACATATTTCCTGAAGCAAAAGTATCCCCACCTCCGGCCAACGCGCCCCAGCCCGAGGCACCGGTCCATGACCCGAACGCGACCGCTCCGGATCCTCCTGCGGACCCTCCAGTTCCGATGATCGCCGATCCCTGGACTTCGAGGGTTTGTTGTAGCGTCGCAGCATCAAACACTTCCAGGGTGCCTTCCAAAACTGTGTCCCCATCAACAACAAGGTCGTCGTTGATGTAGTATGTGGCATCAAGCGATTTTCCGGAGGAGAGGATAGCAACAACGAAGGCCAATATAAGAATCGTTATGTGTATAATATTGTTTTTCATCTTATTCTTTGGTTTGATCGTTCGGACTGTCAAACTGAACTACGATTGGTGTGACAACCGGTGAAGGAGATGCTTCACATAGAAACTGACGCGTTGAAAAAACATTCCATTTATTCCGATGGAATACTGGTTGGGCTTTCCTTCTTTGCCTTATCAATGATCAGTTGCCGATTTCGATCGAACGCGGACATTGCCTACGGTCTCGATGCTTACAGTTCTTCCATTAAGATTACCAAGGCTGCCGATGTAGCTATCCACTCTTTCGTGGATTACGATTGTGCCGCCGTCTTTCACCCTGGCCAAAGCGGCGGCCAGGGTGGCGACCGGTCCGCTGCCCGCGCCTTCAGGAATCCCCGCCCGTCCGTCAAAGGCGTCGTCACCCACGGCGTTGTCAACATAGACCGTAGCCGGGGACTCGAAGGATGAAAGGGTTGCCACGGTGGCGTCTTCCGGAAGCGGCATGTCGAGCTTGTGTGGGGAGATGTGGGAGGTGTCCTGGGACTCCTACTTTGCATCGGAAGCCAGGTAAGGAGCAGTCCCCACCTCCGATTCGGTTTCGACGGTCGCCTCCCGCTCTTCTTCACTTTCGGCAAACGGCGTCGCCCCGATCCGAAGCGCGTCAAGGTAAACCGGGCCTTCCGAATCGCCGTAGAAAACGATCTCCCCGGGGAACGATCCGGGCGCCGGGGGCTGCCCTCCGAGGACCGCGTTTCCGTCCAGGGAAAGCGACCACGCTCCGGCACCGCGCCGGAGTTCGAGGCCCACCCGGAGCCAGCGCGCCGCAACGCCGTCGCTACGCACGCCGAAAACCGGCTCGGCGATTCGCACGGGCGCCGCCTCCGCCCCGGCAACGGCGGTCCCCACCGCCCCTTCGCGCACGAAGCCCAGCCGGGCGCCTTCGACCTCGACGGCCGGAGAAGCGGAACCGTCCCCGAACACCGGCCGGATCTGAAATTCCAGGTACAACGGGTCGATCCCCAGGGGAAGCTCCCGGACCGCTTCCACAACGGGTGTTCCCGGAAGCAGCACCAGCGACTGACCGCCGGTCATCCAATCGGACGAGGTCACTACCGCCGCCTCGTGCGGCACCGCGAACCAGCCCGGATGGACCCCGATGGGCTCGCCCGCGGTTTTGCCTTCGGACACGGAAAAGTCCTCGGTCAACAAGGGCCCGGCAAAGGCAACGGGGCCGAAGAGAAGAAGGAGAAGTAGAAGGGCTGAAGGTTTCATAGGGTGAATCCGAAATCAGTTATTTGCTATTTCCTCGGCCAGCCGGTGAAGTTCTTCGAACGCTTCCCGGCGTTCGTGCCGCCATTCCAGAAGAGCGGCCTGTCGCTCTGCCTCGGCGGCCTCCGCGTAGGCTTCGTAAATCTCCAGTCGCTCGCGCATGAGGTGGTGACGTTTTTCCAAAAAAGCCTGTTTTTCCGCGGAAACCCCTTCGGGAATGTCCGGTTCCTCCGGGAGCGCAAGCGGCGGGGTCCGGCCCGCGGCCTCTTCCGCCGCGGCTTCGGCGAGGGCGTGCACTTCTGCAAACCGCTCCGCCTCGCTCTCCCTCCACGCAAGCAACGCCTCCCGGCGCTCTTCGGGCGGAAGGTTCGCCGCCTCCTTTTGCTGCTTCAAACGGTCGATAAAAAGCGCGTGACGCTTTTCCAACAGCTCCCGCTGAACCTCCGGCAGGTTCGCGGGAACCTCCCACTCCTCGGCCTCGGCGATCCTTTCCGCAAGCGCCTCGGCGCTTGACGCTTTCTCTTCCTTCTCGCGGGCCAGGGTTTCGGCCAACGCACGCAGTTCCTCGAAACGTTCGCGGTTGTCGTGCCGCCACTCCCGCAGGGCGGCCTCCCGCACCTCGCGGGACTCGTCGCGGTAGGCTTCATAGAGCGCCTCGCGTTCCTCCACCAAGGCCCGGCGCTCCTCCAGAAACCGTTCCATGGTGGAGTCCTCCGCTACGGCGGCCGGGGGAGCCGAAAGCAAGAACACAGCCGCAACCAGGACGGCAGCACCGATGCGGCAAAAAGGGGCGAAGGGCGTTTTCATCGGTCCGCATTTTCCGCTTCTCCCCCGGCCCTCTACGAAAACCGTCTTCCTTCCCGCAGGCCCGTCCGTATGGACAGGGTAGAGCTGCCCTGCTCCTCTACGGGACTCGCCGGCCGAGAGAGAGAGAGAGAGAGAGAAGCGTCTGAAAACGGGACGTTCGGACGCACCGTCCGGACGGGAAAGGTCCTATGACGAAGGCCGGTCACCGGGGCGTGCGTACTCATGGGGAGCAGGGCTGGAGGTTGGCGAGGTTACTTTACTTGGAGCGGAAAGCGGTAAAGGTAAAATAAGAATAAACCCTCGAAGGTCATTAATTTTATAACCTCGCCTCAGGCGTGTCAACGGCACCCGGAGAAAATTCGTGTGATTTTATACTCTCCGTCATCAAGTTTTTCGAAAACAGCGGATATCCCGCGGTTGTGGCGACCGGGTTTATCCCGGGAGATCCGGGGACCCGGAGAATCGGGGGATAAACCCCCTCGCTACGAAGAAATCCGAAAACTTGGCGATGGGGAGTATGCTTCACCGAACGGTTACTTACTTATGTTCTCAGAATAGACTTTAGCGGGGCGTAGCCTCAGACAGAAACCGTCTTGGCTTCCGGTCTGAGGCTACGCCTCGCTAGTGTAGCCCGCCACAAATAATGTAAATGATCCAACCCGGTGGAGTCGGCGGCAAGAGCCCGTAGGGATGCCGCTTGCCGGCATCCGCCCCGGAGGTCGCAAGCGACCTCCCTACGAAAAGGACCGGCGTGAAATTCGAGACCGATTTGCGCGGCAAATCCAAAGTTTCTTCTTGCTTTCCCGCCTACAATTGTAGTTAATAAACGAAGATCTCTCTCACTACCCATGCCCAAAACACCCGATATTTCCGATGCCGAATGGAAGGTGATGAAGATCCTTTGGGCCGGTTCGCCGCGTTCGGCGGCGGAGGTGGTGGATGCCTTGGAGGAAACCGTATCCTGGCATCCGAACACGGTAAAGACGCTCCTCGCCCGCCTGCGCGAAAAGAAGGCGGTGGGCGTCACGCGTCACCGTAACCTCTACCGGTACCACCCTCTTGTTTCCGAGGAGGCGTGTGTGCAGGCGGAGACGAAATCGTTTCTCGACCGCGTGTTCGACGGGTCGGTGAAACCGCTCCTGGTCCATTTCGCCGAGAAGAAAAAACTCTCCGCGGCGGATCTCGACGAGCTCAAGAGGATTCTCGAAGACAAACAGTAACCCTCCCTTTTAAAGGGCACCCATGTACATCGAAGAACTGCTTTCCTGGCTGTGGCGGGCGTCATGGCAGGCGTCGGTGCTGGTCCTGCTGGTATTGATCGCCCAGTCGGTGTTTCGCAGCCGGCTGACCGCAAAATGGCGCCACGCGCTCTGGTTCCTGGTGCTGGCCCGGCTCATGCTGCCGGTGGTCCCGCAGAGTCCGCTCAGCATTTTCAACTACACGCCGGTCGAAGACGCGATCGCCGGTGTCTTCCACGGAGCCGAACCGGAGAAACCCGCGGCCGGGTCCAACGAAGCACAGGTCTTCGAAACACCCCACCCGCACGCCGGTCCGGCGGAGTTCACCGGCCACGCGGACCCTGAAAGCGAGTTTTCCGCATCGTATCCGTATTCCGATACGGCCCATCCGCATGATCACGAGTTCGCCGCAACCGAACCTCTCCAAACCGCCGCCGCGCATCCCGAAAGCGGGGCCGGAGCCTTCGCCCACCTCCTTTTCGGCGTCTGGATGGCGGGCGCGGCGCTCCTTGGCGCGCGACTGATTTGGGCCAATGCGCGTTTCGCCCGGCGTCTGCGCCGGGAACAACGGATCACCCATCCGGGAGTTCTCTCGGTCCTCGAACGCTGCAAACGAGACATGGGAGTTCGCCGCGAGCTCGAACTGATCGAAACCGACTTGGTCGAGACCCCCGCGCTGTTTGGAATCGTCCGTTTGAAAATCCTCCTCCCCAGGGACGTCCTTCCCCGGTTCACCACCGGCGAACTGCGTCACGTCTTCCTTCACGAGCTCGCCCACATCCGCCGCGGCGACCCGGCTGTAAACTGGCTGGTGGCGGGCTTACAGCTGCTTCACTGGTTCAATCCGGTCCTCTGGTTCGCCTTTCGCCGGATGCGCGCCGACCGCGAGCTCGCCTGCGACGCGCTGGCACTGTCCCATGCAGGCGAAGGGGAAAACCGGCGCTACGGGGAAACGATCCTGAAACTGTTCGAGTCCTTTACCCGCCCGGCGGCCGCACCCGGATTGGTTGGCATTGTGGAGACCAAACAACAAATGAAGCTGCGGATGCGTTTGATCGCACAGTTCCGCAACCGCCGCAGGTGGTTGGTGCTCGCCGTGGTGCTCCTGGGCGTGCTCGCCCTTGCCGGCCTGACCGACGCGCGCACGAAGGCGGAGACGGATGAACTGCTGGTTGTGGAGCCAACGCCGATCGACCTGTCCGCGTTTTACGACCTGCACGCCGAGGACCGTTCTCAGTTCGGAGCGTGGGAGTCCGTACCGAAGGGAAGGCAGCTTTTCGATGATGTGCCGTTCGAAGTCGATGGAATGATCCGTTTGTTCGGCACACGGCCGCCGCCGCACGGCACCATTTATCGTGAACAGGTCACGGGTATTCCCGTTGAAAGAAAGTTCCACGCCCTGCACGTGCTTCACGGCACGGGTTGGACAGGCACGGACGGCACGCTGGTCGCGCGGATTGTCTTTAATTACGCCGACGGCGCCCGTGTCGGTTTTCCGATCGTTTACGGCGAGCACGTCCGCGACTGGTGGAGGCGCAGCGCCCGCGAGGCGAACCGGGTGAATGACCCGAATTCCGCTTTGGTCTGGGAGGGACACAACCGGGGGATCGGCCTGCGGTTTTACCGGACAACGTTTTTCAGTCCGCACGCCGATCGCGTGGTGGAATCCATCAATATCGTTTCGGCGAAATCGTTGGTCACACCGGCGATCGTCGCTATGACAATGAGCGGGACCAACCTGGCGCCTCCCGCTCGCATCCCGAACGCCGAGTCCCGGGAAGCCGAGGCGAAGATCCGGCCGCTTGACCTGACACCATTTTACGACCTGCACGCGGAGGAGGCATCGCAGTTCGGAACATGGGAAGTGGTGCCGAAGGGGCGGCAGGTGTTCGGCGGCGTGCCGTTCGACGTGGGCGGAATGATTCGCCTATTCGGCCTTATCCCTCCCCCGCACCGGACGGTGTATCGCGATGAGGTAAGCGGCATTCCGGTCGGCGAGACGTTCAAACAACTCCACCTCCTGCACGGCACCGGTTGGACGACCAATGATGGCGAAACGATCGCGCGGGTTGTTTTGCGGTATGCGGACGGCGAGCAGAGGGATTTTCCTGTCATCTACGGGGAGCACGTTCGCGACTGGTGGCACCGCGACCGGTCGTCGCCGAGCGAAGTGAGCGATCCGGGTTCGAGTGTTGCCTGGACCGGTGAGCACGAACGGGCGGGGCTTCGCTTTTACCGGACGAAATTCGAAAACCCGCGCCCGGAAGTGGAGGTGGCGGAGCTTGACCTGATCTCGAAGAAATCCGCGGTCACGCCCGCGATCGTATCGATCAGCGTCGGCGCTGCGCTGGATGGGGCGGTGGAGACCGCCGCGACAGCCGCTGCCGAAATGGCAAGAACCGCAGCTGCGACCGATGAGAGCGAGCCGCGCGGCGAAAGTCTTCTGCGGTTTCGGGTGATCGATGCCGCAAATGGCGAACCCCTCGCCGGCACCGGCTTGCAAGTGGGCTACTGCGACGACCGATCCTGCCGGTATCTCGGCTCCTTCCGCACCGGCGATAATGGCGAGGCGACCCTTACCTATCCGACTGCGAATCTCGAGTCGCTATCCGTTTCCGTCGTTCGCCCCGGGTTCGCCTCGCGCTCCGTCCACTGGAACGTCCGCGGTGGTGACGATGTTCCGGAGAATTACACGGTAGAACTCACCGGGGAGTCGGAGGACGGCGAAATCAGCGGCCGCGTAATCGATGCGGAAACCGGCCAGCCGATTCCGTCGTTCCGGGTATTTCTCGGAGAGGTACAAGCGGAAAGCCGGATCCATTGGCGGTCACCGCGGACGTTTCAGAATACGGCCGGGGAATTTTCCCGGCGGTTCCGGGATCCCCCGCGCTTCTATTCGGCCGTGCGGGTCGAAGCGGAGGGTTATCTCCCGGCAATCTCGGAATTATTTCGGTATAGCGATCCCGGGCGCCATTTTGACTTTTCCCTGGAAAAAGCCGAACCCCTCACCGGCATCGTGCGCTCTCCCGAGGGAGATCCCGTTGCCGGTGCGGAGATCGCCCTGCTCACCCCCAACAGCCGGGCGGTGCTCGGCGAGCGGCGCTTTGCGCGGCCCATCTCCGACAGTCATGGATCCGGCGATTTCACCGAAACCGACGAACAGGGCCGGTTCGTCCTTTCCCCGGACCCGTTGGCGACAAGGATAGTAGCCGTCCACGAGGAGGGATTCGTGGAAATCCCGGTCGATGAATTTTACTCGCCCGGGGAAGTCACCCTGCGGGAGTGGGGAACGATTGAAGGGGTGCATAGGGTTGGCGGGCAACCAAACGCCGGTCAACGCATCCTTGTCGGCTGGCTCTTTGCGGCCGACCATGTTTACCTGTGGCAGGACCACGAGACCTTTCAGACCCGCACCGACGAACAGGGACGGTTCAGGCTCGAGTCCGTCCCGCCCGTCCCCCTTCATATCCACGCTTTCGTTGAAAGCGAAGCGGGCGGCGCCGCCCCGGCCGCCCACACGGTACCGATCGATGTAAAGTCCGGCGACGTCACCCACGTGCAGATCGGCGGAACCGGAAGGCCGGTGGCGGGGAAGTTTGTCGCGGACAATCCCAAACGGGCTGTCGACTGGCAGGCCGGGTCTTATACTATTTCGACCCGGCGCCCGCGTCCCTCGACGGCCAATCTTGAGACCCAGAATGACTACCGCGAGTGGTCGCACTCCGAAGAAGTCAGGCGCAAGCGGCAGCAATACCGCCGCTACCGGCTCTTCGTCGAGCCGGGCGGTTCCTTCCGGGCCGAGGACATCCCCCCAGGTGAATACGAGTTGTCCATGACGAACCGGGAACCTGCGGCCGACGACGCCGACTCCCTTACCCGCTTGTCCGCGCCCGTTATCGGCTCGCTGAGAATGAACGTCACCCTTCCCGAGCCGACCGACTCAGACAATAACGAACCCTTTGATCTTGGTGAATTCACAGTGGAATTAAACCAACCTGTCGAAACCGTCCCCCGTCCTCACGAAGCCGACACTCGCGGCTCCGATCTCGGTCGATTTGCGCCGGATTTCTCCTTTACGGACCTGAACGGTAATGAGCTGAGACTTTCGGACTTCCGCGGTCAGTACGTCCTTCTCGATTTCTGGGC
>PWMU01000111.1 GCA_003558065.1 Opitutia bacterium
CAATTCTCGTCGGATTGACGGTCCCGCCGTCGCACGCCGCGGACCAGCCACGGATCAACGGTGGATTCTGGCAGCCCAATGCCGGAATGGTCGAGGGCTTTACCGACGAGGCCCTGGCTCAAGAAGTCGAACATACCGCGAAAGCCCAGCGGTGGATGAGCCGGGCCTGTGAACGTTTCGGAAAAACCTTTTGGGTCGACGTGGAGAACGCGGACATGGCCGAGACCTTCAAGCCCTTCACGATGGATGGGCTCGAATCCTCCCTCCGGGTCGCCGCCGGGCATGCCGACATGATCGTGGTTTTCGACTACCTGCACTATATGAGCAAGAACTCCCCCAAACCTGAAGCCCGGAAGCTCCACGAGGACTACCGGGCCTATCGTTCGCGTTCGGGCGCGCGTCTCACGGATGAACCCTTGCTCCCGCCGGACTGGGATCCCGTGCGGGCGGGCCGGGAGGTCATGGATCGTTTGATCGAGGTTATGCCGCCCCCGATCAAGGGCGCCCATTCGACCGCACGAATGAAGACCGTTTCCGGCTTTACCTCACCCCCGGCACGGACGTCGATGCAACCGAAGAGGACCGTCTGAGTTATGTGGGGGAGGAGGGCACGGTCGATACCTTTTCTTTCCGTGACGACGAGGCAACAAACGTTGCGGTCGATCAAATCATGTTGATCGGTAACACTTCGCCCAATTGGGGCATGCACTACGATAACATGTGGATGGATAACACCGGAGAGAACCTGACGTTCACGGGGCTGGATTTCGAAGGCTGGCAGCTTGTGTTTGAGGAGATCGACGCTCCTTTTACCCTCGACTTCGGCACCGGCGCGGGGGAGGACGGTGAAGAAATCCTGCTGCGCAACCGTCCGGACGATTTTCTCCTCCAGTCAAACAGCCTGAGGTACACCTCGAACCTTTCGAATTTCACCTCAAGCAGCGCGTTGGCCTCGGTCGGGAATTATCTCTCCCGCCAGGATTTTGTGCTCGAGAGCGAACTGACGTTAAGGGGGCATGGGAATTTTTTGTCTACGCATTCATTTTTCTCTTTGTGATCATTGATCCGCTCTCCACCGTGCCGATCTTTCTTGGGATGACCCCCGGCGACTCGCGTGCGCAGCGAGAGCGTATGGTGAAGGTCGCCTGTCTGGTGACTGCCGTCGTGCTTCTTTTTTTGCGGTGACCGGTATTTTGATTTTTTCCTATCTTGGAATCACGATCCATGCGCTTCAGGTTGCCGGGGGGATTCTGCTCTTCGTGATTGCATTTGACATGCTCATGGCCCGCGAGGCCAAGGCGAAATTGTCTTCGGGAGAAGAGGAGGCCGGGCGCGTCAAGGACGATGTGGCCGTGACCCCCCTGGCCATTCCGCTTCTGGCCGGGCCCGGCGCGATTTCGGCGATCATCATTCTGCAGGGGCAGGCCGAGGGATGGGGGCAGACGGGCTTTTTGTACCTGGCCCTCGGTCTCGTTCTCGCGGCGACCTATGTCATCCTGCACCTCTCCTGCGGCGGGGTCGATCGGCATTCCTGGAAGCCGGTTCCCGTTGACCTGCCGGGAGCGATCGAGCAGAATCGCCGGTCCTATGGAATATGCGATAATGGGGGCCAGCGGCGTGACCGTCTCGCGGATTTGTTTTGGGACCATGAGCTTCGGAACCGTCGCCGACGAGACGACGAGTACGGCTCTGTTTCGCCGGTGCCGCGAGGCGGGCATCCAGTTCTTCGACTGCGCGAACGTCTACGGGAAGGGGCGGTCGGAGGAGATTCTGGGCCGGCTGATACGCGATTGCCGTGACGAACTGGTGATCACCTCGAAAGTGGCCGGAGCGATGGGGGAGGGGAAAAACGAACGCGGGCTCTCCCGCAGGAATATTTTGCGCTCGGTGGAAGCGAGTCTGAAGCGCTTGGGGACCGACAGGATCGACGTGTATTTCTTTCACCATTACGATCCGGCAACGCCGATGGAACAATCGCTCCGGGCGATGGATGATTTGGTCCGTGAAGGGAAAATCCTCTACCCGGGGCTCAGCAACTGGCCGGCATGGCGGACCGTGCGCGCCCTCGACATTTGCGAACGCGAAGGCTGGGCGAAACCGGTCTGCGTGCAACCCATGTACAATCTGATCAAGCGTCAGGCCGAGGCCGAGATACTTCCCATGGCTTCGGAGGAAGGGCTCGCCGTGGTTCCCTACAACCCGATGGGGGGCGGCGTATTGACCGGCAAATACACCGGCGGACAAGTTTCCGGCGAAACGCGATTGGGGGATAGCGAGAATTACCGGAGACGCTACGGAGAGCCGGAAAACTTCGATATCGCCGAGCGCTTCGTGAAGCATGCGAGGGAGCGCGGCGTCCACCCGGCCGCCCTGGCGGTGGCCTGGGTGATGCATCACCCGGCGGTGACCGCGCCGATTATCGGCGCCCGGAGCGCCGGTCAGCTCGAGCAGTCGCTACTCGCGGCGGAGGTCCCCATGACCGATGAGTGGTGGGAGGAGATCGCCGCCTTGAGCTACCCGGCTCCCGTGGCGACCGACCGAACCGAGGAACGCTGACAGTCTTATTCTCGTGATGCCCTCCGTTACTCTTCAACTGAAGTGATCACCCGGAAAAACCGCTTCGGCTCCTCGCGGGTCGAAAAGAACACCGAGACCTCTTCGCCGTCTCCTTCAATCACTTCGCCTTCGTCCACCCATTCCTCCATGTCGATGGAAGATTGGATCTGATAAAACTCTCCGGCAACGGTCGTAAAGAAGACCTCCACTGCGGTGCCGATGCCGAGGTCGGCGACCTCCCCGCCCAGGTCGAAGGTGTTCACACTGAAGAAGTGCTGGAGAACGGAAGGGGGGAAGTCGTGCCGGGAGCGCTTCAATAGCGACCGTAAAACCACCGCTCATCCGGCGGGGGCTCATCGGAGGAAAAGACGCTGCCTCCCGCGGTGATGAAATTGGCCCTTTCATTGTGCCTGAAGGAAACATCCCTGTGCGACGGTCGTTCCCCAAGGTGCCAATTGGTGGCGTCGCCGAAAACAATGGTTCTTGCGTTAACGTGACTGAGGCGCAAGACATGAGGATCCAGCGGATTGTTATCGTTCGCATCCGCCCTCGGACCGCGCCAGCCGGCGTTCACATAGGTTCCCAGCCCGACATGGTTGTAGCCGTAGCTGGAGTGGCGCTGTTCGCTGTTCTGATTATTACGCCAGTGGGGCCGGTCGTCGTCGTCGACCGACGCCGACGGGCAGGTGCCGATCGTGTCGTCGCGCCCATCGAGAAAGACGGTGTGGATACTAAAATCGTAGCCGGCATATTCACCGAGCGGACCATGCCAATGAGTGCTGGCAATACGGTTGCCATTCGCATCGACGTTGTGGTTTCCGGGAATGACGCGGTCGTCGTTATCCGTCGCGTATAGCAGCCACGCCTGATGCCACTGACGCAGGTTGCTGGTGCACTGGGCGCTCCTGGCGGCTTCTCGCACTTTGCCGACAACGGGAATCAGGATCGCAGCGAGGATGCCTATGATCGCGATTACCGTCAGAAGCTCGATGAGCGTGAAGCCCGGCTTCGCAGAAGAAGGCATGGAAAGATCAATCATGGGAACCGTCTTGAGGGTTAATAAGTTGCGTCTGCCACCGCGGTTTGGAGCCGTTTCGCCGGATCCGGCCGCGTGCACGTTACTGTATCCCGGCTGAAGAAGATCAAAAGAAAATTCCGGGGTTACCCGTAATCCTTTTCGGTTGCGCGAGGCGGGTGCGCTTTTATTCTGGGAGCTATGAGCTCTCCCGGTCCACGGATGCAGGACATTGCCGAACGTGCGGGCGTGTCGCGAATGACGGTTTCCCGGGCGTTGCGTCGCGACCCGAAGATCTCGCCGGCCACCACGGACCGGGTCACCCGGATAGCCCGGGAGATGGGTTACCGGGCCAATCCTCTCGTTTCGGCCCTGATGGCGAATCTGCGCCGGCAGAGTCCGCCCAAGGATGTTTCCACCCTTGCGTTTCTCACCGCCTTTCCGACCCGGTTTGGTTGGCGGGAACCGGCGGCATTCCGACGCTATTTCACCGGTGCCCGGGAGCGGGCCGAACAGCTTGGCTACCGGATCGAGGACTTCTGGCTCCGTGAGGAGGGGGTTGATGAGATTGTGATCGCCCGCATCCTCGGCGCCCGCGGCATCAAGGGTGTGATGATCGCGCCGACTCCCGAGGCGTCCATGCCGATCGAGCTGCCTTGGGAGAAGTTCGCTGTGGTTGCCTTCGGCTATTCGATGAATATTCCCCCGGTTCACCGGATCACCGATCATTTGGCCCATTCCCTCCTGGTCGCCCTGCGAAAGCTCAAGGAATTGGGCTACCGCCGGATCGGCGTGTGCGCGCCATCGGATGCCAACGTGCGAGTCGATGAGGTGCCAAACGAACAATGATGAAAAACGAATCCTCCGTAAAAGAACGTTACGCGGCGGCCGCGAGGCGGCGCGAAGCGGCTCTCTGTTGTCCCGTCGACTATGACGCCCAATAGGCCGGAGACGGCCTCGTCTACGGGCTCGCTTCAGGCAACCGGTTCTTCGTGTTCGACCCGGAAACGGGCGAGTTCGTCCACGACGAGGAGGTGACCGAATACGGGGATCTCACCGGCGGCCAGGCGCCGCGTACGATGGCTCTCGGGCCGGACGGGGACATCTACGTTTTGTTCCGTGACGCGATCACGCGGATCGAGCCGCGCACATTCACCCACCGCGAAGTCGCCCGCCCGGGGGTGCCCATCGACGCGGGCATCGCGATCCATGAGGGGCGTCTGTACTTTGTCGCCGAAGAGAGCCTGCGTCTTTTTTCATATGATTTGAGCTCGGATCACAGATAATCGGTGCGAGCGTGGATTGCGGGCCGCCGCCGGGAACCGGAGGCAACGGGGACTCCCACGGCTTTTTCATTTGGCCTCTGAAGGCCGCATGAAAAAGCATTTCAGATCGCAAATTTGAAATTTGAGATTTTTGTTTTAAAAAAGCGGATCAAAGCTTGCAAATGAAAAGACCGTGCGAGGACACCCGCTTGCAGGGGAAAAGCTTTGAGGTTTGCGGAAGGGACATTTAAAAATTCATTTGAAGAACACCGAATAACCGCAGTCGAAGAAGGAGGGACGCATGTCACGGAAAAAAAGAGAGATAACACGACGGGATTTTGTGAAAGGGCTGAGCGGAGCGGTTGCGGGCGGTGCCATTGCGGGTGGAGGTTTGAACGCGCAGAGCCGGCCTCATGTCCTGAGGGACCGATCTCCCGGGCAGGAAATTCCGGAGGACGTCAACATCCTGTTCATTATGTCGGACCAGCACCGGGGCGATTTTCTCGGGTTGCTGGGGCCTCAGCCGGAACTGAGAACACCCAATATGGATATGCTGGCGAAGAACGGCTTGAGTTTTTCCCGCGCGTATACGCCCTGTCCGCTTTGCGTACCCGCCCGGGCCGCGATCCTCACGGGCAAGTACCCTTCGGCGCTGGACTTTGTCGACGAGGAAGGCCGGGCCAGAGACTGGCGCCGGAAGGTCGTGCTCCGGGACGAATACACGATTCCCGAGCACCTGAGCCGGCACGGTTATCATACGGCGCATTTCGGCAAGGGCCACCTCCGGGGAGAAACGGAAAACTGGCCCTACGGATTTCAGGAGCGACAAATCGGGTATATCACCGACGGCCGTGACTACCACATGGCCACGAGCAACGAAATCGCCACCGAGTACCGCGAAAACGGGACCGGGCACTATGGAGGCGGCAAGGAGGCGTTTAATGGTAAATATCGCCGGTCGCGTATCGACTATCATTCCCATTTTGACACCCTTGTCGTCGACCGGGCGCTTGAGTTCTTTTCCCGAAACAGGAACAGGAAGTTTTATATGCAGGTGGGTATTGAAAAGCCGCACCCGTTGCTGTATCCGCCGGGGCGCTTTATGGACGAGGTGGATCCGTCCAATGTCCGGCTCCCCGAAAATTGGAACCGGGTGCTTGATGAGAACGTACCCGAAAGAAAGAGAGAAAGACAACGCGAGCAGATGGGGCGCGGTTATCAGGAGATCCATTGGGATTCCGATAAGCGCGAGTGGGTGCGACGAACGGTACCGGACAGCGAAGGGTGGAGCGAGGAGGATGCCAGAAACGCCGTGGCGGCGTACATTGCGAGCGTAAACTATGTCGACCACGAGATCGGAAGACTGCTTGCGGGCCTCGAAGCGGAAGGTCTGCTCGAGAAGACCCTGATTGTCTATACATCGGATCACGGCGAGATGTGTCTGGATCACGGGATGGTCCAGAAACACTGCGGGTTCGAGGCAGCCGTAAGAGTGCCCCTGATGTTTTACGGTCCCGGCGTGAAGAAACAGGGGCACGTCAAGGAAGGACTGGCCGAACTCCTGGACCTGTTTCCGACCTACTGCGATTACCTTGGTATCGAGCGGCCGGAAGGCGTTTCCGGAGAAAGCCTGATGCCGGCGTTGGCTATGGGCGAAAAACCCGCGAAGCCAATCGCTTATTCCGAGCATTACTGGGACAATATACCCAGGGCGGAGGGGCACGGTCCCGAACACGAAGGATGGGAGAATATTGCCATTTCGGAGCGCTGGAAATATATCGACAACGGTCGGTTCGGCCCCGAGCTTTACGATTTGGTGAACGATCCCGGTGAAAACACGAATCTCGCTTTCGATCCTTCCTATGAAGCCGTGCTTCGGGACATGAAGGAGGCGATGAAAAAGAGGCGGGCGGCGTGCGGTCTTCCCGTATAATCTTCCCTGCACTCCAGCCCTCCCCGGAATCGCGGGACAAGCGCTTGCGTTTCATGTGATCAAACGGGGAAATTACCGCCCGAGGATTTTTTCCGGGTCCGGCGCCGGCGGGCGTCGTGCCAGGTATAAGCCGCGGCGGCGGCAAGAGCGACGGCCAGAACGGACGGAAACAGCACCGGGTACGACCACCACAACAGCGCCACGGCTCCCGCAAGACCGGCAAATGCTGCGATGACGTCGTCCATATCGATTTACAATAGCACGTTTCAATGGCAAATCAAACCTTCACTGTTACGATCCTGACCAGGGCCAGGGCGGTCCTGAACGGGGTCTTCCGCGGCGGGAGCATTGTGAGCGTTTGGCGCGGATCGATCCCGGAGAGGAGGATGCGGGAGAACTCCGGGAGATTCTCTGGGAGGGCTTGTACGTCGGCCTGGAAAAGCCTCGTCCGGACTGGTACGCCCCGGCGCGGTACCACGCGATGTACCGGCCCGAGGACATGATGCTGCCGCCCGATTTCGACCTGGCCGCAGCCAACGTGCCGGCATCGATGATGAAACGCCGGGAGTACTTGGAGTCGCATTGGCGTTTCCCCCAACGAAGTACGCGGCTGTATCGCGGCCTACTACGCGAACGTCTCTTACATCGACGACCGGATCGGGCGGCTCCTGAGCGCGCTGGAACGGATGGGACTCGACGGGACAACCACGAGCGTCTATGCTTCGGATCATGGCGAACTGCTTGATGAACGATCCGCGCGAACACGTGAATCTCGCCGGCGACCCGGCTTATCGTGCCCTGTGCCGTGAGCTGGAACGGCGGGTGTTGAGCGGCCGGCAGATTCCCAGGTTGGAGCTCGAATCGACGGCGATTGAGTCGCGTTACCGGGGTAAAGAAGAATGGCTTCGGAAAAGGAAGGAAAGACAGGGAGATACCCTTTTTCAGTGACATGCGATTAGTAATGATACTCGGGAGGTGCTCGCCGGCGCGCTTTGCTCGGGGAAAAACCTTTTGTCGGCAGCGGGCTGTGCGGCGGCTGGCGATTCTTGGGGCGGCGTGCCTGACGGCGGCCTGTACCGAACCGGCCGACGACGAGTACCAGCGTATCCGTTACGCTTGTTGGGGAACGCCCGAACAGGAACGGGCGGCCCGGGCACTGGCCGACGCTTTCGAAGAAAAGCATCCGAATATCAAAGTGGACGTGACCGTCATGGGTTACAGTCAGTATTTTAATAAGATCCAGGCGATGATGGTAGGAAGCGTCGCCCCCGATGTTTTCATGATCGGGGTGAATTATTATGACGAGTGGGCCTCGAGAGGCGTGCTGATGGACGTGACCGGCGAAATGGCGGCGCTCGAGGAGATGGGCGAGATTATGCCGGCGCCCAGAAAGGCCGTTACGCGGGCCGGGCGCGTTTACGCCTTGCCTCTCGCCGTCATGGGGAACGTGACCTACGCCAACCTCGAGGCATTGGAGAAGGCGGGTATCCCGGTCCCGGGCGAAGAGGAATGGACGTGGGACTACGTGGAGGAACTGGCGCCGAGGCTGTCGGGACGGCGCGGGGACGAAGCCGCGCCCACGGACTACGCGGTGTCCCTGCCTCATCCGGTGGTGTTTTTTCGTCAACGGGGAATCACGCTCTTTGACGATCCGTACCACCCGACGCGGGTGACGGTGAACCGGCCGGAGGCGCGGGAGGCCGTGCGGTTTATCCGGAGATTTCACGAGAAAGGTTACACGGTACCCCCGGAGGTGGGAGCCGACGAGGGGTATTCGCAGCTTTTCCGGGACGGGCGGGTCGCGTTTACGTTCGCCTCCTTCATGTCCAGCGCGTTGTTCCGCGATCAAACCGACTTCGAGTGGGACGTGCTGCCGTTTCCGGCGGGCGAGCTGTCGTCGGAATCCATGTTGGGGCTTTCCTGTCTGGCGGTTTGGAAACACACCCGGAACGAGGAGGCGGCGCGCAAGTTTGTCCGTTTTGCCGCTTCGCCGGAAGGCACCCGTATCAACATGCGGGAGCTGCGCACCCTCCCGATTTTCCGCGAAATCGCCTACGGGGAGGAGTTTCTTGCCATGCGTCCGCCGGAATCGATGTCACGGTTTTCCGACACGATGGAAGAGGGACAGGCCGCGCCGCTCCTTTACGCGCCCGGGATCCACGAGATCCATCGGATCGTCACCAACCGGATCTCCCAGGCCGTTGCCTATCCCGATGTCCCGGAGCAGGAGATCATCGACGGTCTCGAGGCCGATTTGGACCGTTGGCTCGACCGGATGCGCAACCGCGGGTTGTTTTGAGCCGACGATTTATGTATCCAGGTTTTTCAATCGATCGGAATAGTGGCGGTTGCGTGCGGAGAGTCGGCTCTTTAACCTGACGGCCGGATAAAACTCGGAGAACCCCAGGGGCCCTCTCTCGGATAAAAGACTCGTTGTCGAGAACGCGACGTGTCCGGGTTCCATTTCCGGTCATCCCGGGACAGGGGCACGGCGATCTTGATTTCAACCCTTGATTAAATTATAGCTCTCTCAATGAAGGACAGGAAGAAGCGACTACTCTCCCGGAATACGAACGGAATGCGGCAATGGACCTGGTCAGGCATCCCGGTCTTCGGGCTCTGTGCCGTACTGGTACTGATGTCCGGGGTCGGGGTCCCGGCAGGGGCGGCGGAGGAATCCGCCCTGATGGAGGATTTCAGCGGACATGCCCAGGGCGAACGTCCGGGGGATCCGTGGACGGTTCGAACGGGTGGGGACGGGATCGGGACGGTCCTGGTGGTTCGCGACCGGGACGAGCGTTTCGGGGGAGGGTCAAACAACCGGGTCCTCGACTACGTCAAGCACGGGACAGGTGCGAGCCAGGCGCTGATTGCCGAAGACGCGTTTTCCGCCGAGGTGGCGAGCATCCGGTTCCGGTTTTATCAGCCGAACGACGAATTCGACCAGCATAGTTGGATTATTCTTTACGCCGGGTCGCGCTCGACCGGCAACCGTGCCCAGGTCATCGATTTCGGGCGCAACGGGAATCTCATCGGGACGTCCGCCCGCTATGAGCGAGGCACCGCCAACGAAGTCGAGCTGATCGTCAACAATAGTTCCGACGCGGTCCTCTACCGGCGGGAGAACGTGCTGGGTTCGGGCCAAACCGACATCTGGATAAACGGGGACTTGGCCGAACAGGGCTTTTCCGCGCAGCACCACGCGAAAGGGGCGGTAACCGGAATCGAATTCAATACCTCGGGAGCGCGCCGGCATCACTTCGTCTTGGAGACCCTGTCCGCGGAGCCTTTGAATGCGGAACCCGCGCCGATCGGAATGGCGCCGCAGCCGGACACCCATCCGCCGATCACCCCGGAGAAAGGCGAAAAAGTGGGAGTGAATCCGCCGCCTATGATCTGGCGTGTGGAGGAGGGGGCGGCGAGCTACAGCCTGGAGCTCGCGCGTGATTCGGATTTTTCGACGAACCGGATCCAGGTCGAGAATATCGACCTGCCGTTTTACAATCATTCGGAGGTGCTCGAGGAGGGCACCTGGTACTGGCGTTATTTTGTCACTACGGAGGACGGCGAACGGATCGGGCCGGGGCCGGTCCGCCGGTTCGAGGTGACCGGGGAAGCGCTGGAACTTCCGGTTCCGCCGACCGACGAGATTCTGGCGGCAATGCCGGGGCATCCCCGGATCTTTACGACGCCCGACGAGCTGGATGCCTTCCGGGAACGCCGCCACGGCCCGGCGGCCGACGCCTGGGCCGATGTCCGGGCGCGGGCCGACCGGCAACTGGGACGGGAACCGGAGACTCCCGGAAACCTGGTCGCGCTGAGCGAGCGTTCGCCCGAAGGGCCGACTCCGGGAATGGAGGGCCGGTGGCGGGAAGGAGATGCCGTCCGGCGGCAGGTCTTCCATTTTGTCGACGGCGAGCCGTATTGGTCGGGGGACTACGTGTCGGGAAACCTTTCCTCCGACGCGGGCCGCGCGAATATCCTGTCGTTTGCGTACCTGATTTCCGGAGACGGGAAGTACGCCGAAGCGGCGAAGAAATGGCTGTTGTTCGTTGCCGATCAGCGGATCGACTACCATCTCGACGATCGCGCCCAACACGACTCGGTGGTCTACGGCGGCGTGGAGGGCGGCGTCAAGAACGTCGCCCTGAGCTTCGACCGGATTTACGACTACCTGGACGAAGAGGAACGGGAACGCGTGCTGGATTTTGTCGAGTTTCACGGGGAGGCCGCCTACGGGTGGCTGCGCGATCACCAGCGGATTCACCTGGAGTACCAGCGCTCCCATGCGCAGCAGTGCATGCACGCGTTGCTGACCACGACGCTTGCCGTGGCCGGGCACCGCGAGGTGTTCGACGAGTGGACCGACTACCTGGTTCGCCAGTACGTGAACCGGATCGCCTGGACCAGTGACGACGGGGGCTATTTCGAGGGCCAGACCTACGCCCACAAATTCCGTTGGATTCTCGAAGGGCTCACGGCGATGCGTACGGCCACCGGTCTCGACTTGTTTCAGAAACCCCGCATCCGGAACTCCGGCGACTTTTGGCTGTATTGCATGTCGCTCAATTACTGGTTTCACCACGGCGGCGACGTGTACAGCCTGAACTGGCCCTGGGGAAACCCCGCCGACGCCTACATCACCAACCTGTTGGCCTCGATGAACGAGGATCCGTACCTCCAGTGGTGGTCGGATACGGTGTTTGCCGATCCGCAGCACATTCCCTTCCAGTACCTCTCCGATACCGACCTGGAACCGAAGCCGCCCATCGACATTCCCCAGGCCAAGGTTTTCCCCGAAACCGGACAATTGGCCGCGTTCGATCGGTTTTATGATCACTTAAGCGACCGCATTTTCTTCCGCAGCAGCCAGTGGGGCGGTCACAGTCACGCCCATGCCGATCAGAACAATTTCGTCATTCACTCGGGAGGAGAAATCCTGGCGGCCGATCCCGGGTATTATACGTATTCGGGTGACGAGTACCATGTGCAATGGAGCCAGGCGACCTTTACCCACAATTCGATCCTGGTGAACGGCAAGGGACAACCCACCCGCAGCATCGAGGCGGAAGGGGAAATTTCGGAGTTCTTTCACGCTCCCGACTACACGTTCTTCGCGGGCGATGCGTCCCGCGCGTACGAGGAGCCTTTGACGCGCTTTGAGCGCGCGATCGTCTTTATCCGGCCCGGTTTCTACGTTGTGTATGACGAACTGGCCGCGGACGAGCCCGCCGAGTTTACGTGGCTGTTGAATACGTTCCAGGAGGCGGAGATCGAAGAGTCGGCGCGCAGAATGACGGTGAGCCAACAGGATCGGCGCATGCGCGTGCGGCATGTCTTTCCGGCCGGACTCAGTTACGAACAGTCGAACGAACGCCGGTACCCGTTTCTGACCCGTGCCTGGTCGCGCTTCACCGAGGCGTTTCCCGAAGCCTGGCACATTCGCGTGAACACGGAGGAAAAGGAGGAGGAGAACCGGTTTCTCGCGTTGTTGAACACTTATTCCGAGGCCGAAGGCGATACCGTGCTCGGAGGCCGTGCGTTGGAGAACGATTCCTCGCTGGGTGTCGCATTCCGGGAAGGCGAAGTCGAAGAGACGGTGCTCTTTCGCCGTTACCTTCGCGAGGAAGGCGAGATTTACGGGAACGGCGTTCAGAGCAATGCCGCCGTGGCCGCGGTCGCCCGGGATGCCTCGGGCGCGCCCCGGCGGTGGATGGTTTCCGGTGGAACCCGGCTGCACGCCGGCGACCGGCGCCTGCTGCGCACGGAGGAGGAGACGGATGCATCCGGCACGCTGGATACGCCCGCCGCCCGCGCGTTGTTCCGCATAGCGAGCGACCGCGAGCAGGAGATGCGATTGTTTGTCGAAACAAAACCCTTCCGCGTTATGGTCGCCCCGCCCGAAGAACCGGAAGCCGCGACGGAGATCCCCTTTGACTGGTCCGGGGGCGAGCTGACCCTGACCTGGCCGGGAGGCGATCACCGAATCCTCTGGGTGGATCCGAAAGCAGCGCCGGGAGCGCCGCTGCCGGAATTGACCCTGACCGTGCGGGACGGCGGCGGAGACTACGAGCTTCCGATGCGAACGGCGGCGGCCGAAAACGGGGAGTGGGTGGCTTACCTCGAGCCGGGAGTGCGCGAGCCCGGGCGTTATCGCCTCGAAGCCGGCGGCGACGCCGAGCTGTTGATCCAGGACCGTTGGACCCCGGTCGAGAGCGTGCGCGGAAGCGGTTCGGTGGAAGGAGCCCTTCGGTACCGATCCGAAATCTTTGTTCGCTTTGCTCCGGGAGAAGTGCCCGAAAACCTTCGGGCCGAGCTGGTCGATTCGGATTCGGGACGGATAGTGAACCTTCTCAGGAACGGGGATTTCGAGGAGGGGATTCCCGATTACCCGCCGCGCGGATGGACCGTTATTCCCACGCGCCCGCGAGCGGACGATCCCGATCCCGCCGAACCGGGATGGCCGGAGTGGAGCCGGGAGGACGCCGTGGAGGGCGAGTCCTCGTTGCGCTTCTTCCGTCCCCAAAACCGTATCCGGCTTCGCAGCCAGCCGATGCGATTGCCGAAAGGCGGAGAGTACGTTCTGCGCTTTCAGGCCAAGGGCGACGCCACTGAAGCCCGCGTCCGTGTGAGCGGCTCGCGAAACACCGGCGGAACGCTCCGGATCGAGCCCTCGGAAAACTGGACGGAATACCGGCTGGAAACCGAGATGGCTCCCGGGTATACGGAGATCGTGATCGATATGAACGCCGGCGGTGAACCCGACCAGTTGCTCTGGGTCGACGACATGGAGTTCGGCCCGGTCGGCCGGCGGGCGACGGGGGATTAGCTATCAATAAATTCAATACTGTATCGATTATGAAATTCATCATACAACCCGTCGCTCTTGTTTTTGCGGTATCGTTTTTCCCGTCAATTGTGCCGGGGCCGTTTGCGGTCGATGCGCACGCGGAGGATCGCCCGGAGGAGTCGAAGGTCGTACTGAACCCGTACGCCACGGTTGACTGGGAAAGCGTCGAGCATCACAAAGCGGCGTTGCATGTCCACACCCTCCAAAGCGACGGTCTCCACATGGTCCGTGAAGTCGTGCATACCTACCGGGACGCGGGCTTCACGATTCTCGCGTTGACCGATCACGATCAGGTGGGGCCCAATTTCCGGGTTCCGGAAGGCGAGAAAGGTTCCTATTACCCAAAAGGTCCGAGACCCGAAAACTATCCCGCGAATACCACTTGGCCCTGGACCGATTACGGGACGGAAGCGCCGGAGGAGCTGGGGATGGTGGGGATTCAAGGAGCCGAGCTCAGTTTCAGGCATCATATCAACAGCTTATTCACGCCTTATGGCACCCAGGGCGACTACGTTATCGCCCGCAGGATGCGAACCCACGGCGAAGATGATCAGCTTCTGCATGTCAAGGCAACCGACGGCCTGGCGTTCATCAATCATCCGGGAATCGATGCCGGTTGGTGGGAACGCAAACCGCTGAAGTGGTACGTGGACCTGTTCGGTGAGCACTCTTCGGATTACCTCATCGGCATGGAGGTGACGAACGGCAATCCGTCATGGGAAAAGTACGACGAGGGGCTGTGGGACCAGCTGTTGGTTCGGTTTATGCCTGAGCGCCCGATCTGGGGTTTCGGCACCGACGATATGCACCGGATGGAAGACTATCACCAGTCGCACACCGTTTTTCTGCTTGATGGGTTGAGTAAAGAGGGGGTTCGGGAGGCCATGGAGACCGGCCGGTTTTATTTCACCAAGTCGAGCCGCCGGGCGGACCTTCGGCAAACGGAGAAATTGGACGAGTTTCCGGCGATCGAACGGATCGATGTCGATGAAGCGGCCGGCACCATAACGATTCATGGATCGGGCTATGACACAATCAAGTGGATTTCGGCTCCCCAATCCACGGAGGCGCGCGAAGACTACGAGACCAGCAATCAACCTTGGCCAACGGGCAGGGTCGTACACGAAGGAGAGATTCTCGATTATCGCGACACCCCCGGGATCGAGCACTTTGTTCGCGCCGAACTTTTCCGCGGCGACGGGGAACACGTCCATAGAACCTTTACCAATCCGATGGGAATGAGTCGGAAGTAGATTCCTGCCCGATCCCGCCAAGCCATACCAATAGCGCGACAATTATGAAAAACAGTATCCCAGCCAGTCACCCTGACACGACGAGGAACACGAGAGCCGGACGGCCCACGAACCCCGGTCTGCGCCCGTGGGCGTCTTTTGAGTTAGCGGCAACCGTGACGGCGGCCGTCCTGGCCGTTTCGACGGTTTATGCGGGCGCCGAAGGTCCGCGGGTCGTTAAGAACCCGTACTCCGATATCGAGTGGGGAGAAGTGAAGGCCTACAGAGCCAATTTTCACAGTCACACCGTAATCAGCGACGGGAGAGCCGAGCCCGGCGAACTCATTCACCTGTACGCGGACGCCGGTTACCACATCCTCGCGCTGTCGGATCACGACAATGGTTACAACCACCGCGAGGGCGAGCGCGACCTGAGGGAAACGTATATCCACCGCGATGATCGCGACCGGGTGCCGACCTCGGAAACGACCTGGCCATGGACCCGTTGGATCGATGAAAAGCCGACGAAGATCTGGGTGTACGGGGGAATCGAGAGCTCGGCCTTTTATCCGGACCTCGGCGAGGAAGGGATGCTTGCCGTTCGCGGAGCGGAATTGAGTTCCTCCCCGCATATTTCAAGCCTGTTCAACCGGTGCGGCTGGCCCGACCATGACCGGACCGATGACGACCGGTTGTCCTGTGTGGAGAAACACGGGGGCCTCGCTTTCTGGGCGCACCCGACCCATTACGTGCCGGGAGGGCCGTGGGAGGATCGTTTCTTTGACGAGCAAACCTGGGAGGAAGCCGTCGAATTTTTCGGTCACTACATCGTGAAGTACGACAGCATGCTCGGTTTCGAAATGAATGTTCATGATGTTCACGGCGGCCGGGTTGACAGGGACCGTGAATTGTTCGACCGGCTGTTGGAACGGTATTACCGGGAGCATGACATTTTTATCGAGGGAAGTGATGACAACCACGGCACGCGGGTTGCGGAGGATGCCA
Source organism: Opitutia bacterium (assembly GCA_003558065.1). Taxonomy (GTDB): domain Bacteria; phylum Verrucomicrobiota; class Verrucomicrobiia; order Opitutales; family T3Sed10-336; genus PXDC01. Next base: position 15,857 of record PWMU01000111.1, read on the forward strand.
CCCTGACGCTGGTGCTCGCTTCCGAGCTGACCGAGGATGCCGTCCGTCATGCCTTGAAAAACGGACACACCTTTGTCGGGCCCAGGGCCGAATCTTATCCGCGGTTCAATGGGATAGAAGTGGACGACGACGCCCAAACGATCAGCCTGGACATTGATAACCACGACAAAATCCGGTGGATCCGGGACGGTCGCGACCACGCCACCGGCTCCGTGCTGGATTATTCGGAGATTGAAGATGCGATGGTGCGGTTCGAAATCGATCTGGACGGGGCGACTTTCTATTCACAGGGCTTCTATATCCGTTAGAAAACCGTTCTCACCGTTTTTCCCCGAACCCAGCAGCCTTCGATCAGGACAACCTTGGGGGCCTTCGGCAGGCCCCGGTTGTTGTGATACAGTTGTTCCGCCAGCAGCTCGATGGCCGCCGCGCCCACCAACTCCGGGTTCTGGTCTATGCCGGAGGTGTCCTCGTCGATCCGGTCCTTGTTCAGGCTGATAAAGCCGACGTCCCCGGGTACCTTGAGTTTCAGGCGCTTCAGCCAGCCGGTTATCTGGGATCGGGCCTTCGTGGTGGTGGCCAGAATCACCTCCGGGCGGTGGCGTTCAAACCACTTGCGGAAATTGTCGAAGTGGACGGATTCGGGCATCAGGATGGGAATGCGTGTCCGTTTGGGGATCCGGTTTTGAAACTCCAGGAGGGCCATTTCCCAGTTGTGATCCACGCGGCGGTCGTGTTCCTGTTCCATCACCAGCCCGAGGCGCCGGTAGCCCAGAGTCCGGGCCTCCTCCAGGGCCGTGCGCAGGGAATGGATCTGGTGGTTGGCAACGCGGTGAAGCTTCGGGTGGGTGACGCTGAAACCGATCGCGACCGAAGCGAATTTCTCCCACTCCAGCTCGAGCCGATAGCCCGGGTGGGGGGCGGGAGCCACGAGGATGCCCTGAATGTTTCGGGCCCACAGCATCCCGCTCAGCCGGGCCTCCGTCATTCCGGAGTGGGGCAGGCAGAACTCCTGCAGAGTGAATCCCAATTCGCTTGCCCTGGTCGCCGCTCCGGTGAAAAACCGGTTCAGGATCGGGATACGCCGCCACCTTTGGGAATCCGGGTGAGTGGTCAGAAAAGCCAGGATCTCGGTGCCGGTCCGGTTCTTTGAAGCACGGAGGTTGGCCATCAGGGCGGAAACCATCGGGTTCGCCTTGTAGCCCATTTCCGCGGCCACCCGGGCAATCTCCCGGCACCTGGCAGCCGAAACCTCCGGATGGTTCCTGAGGGCCCGGGACACGGTCATACGCGATACACCGGCACGGTCCGCCACGTCCTGCATGCTGATTCGCTGAGATCTGGACATAAGGCTGGTGACGCGACTATAGCCGGAGCCCGGGCGTTGGCAACCCGGAAGGCCGGGCTCCTTGCGCCGTTACGTGTAACGTAAGGGTTCGGTTGCCACCTTCTTTCCGGGGTTTGTAAAGTCCTATTCCAGTTTATTTCAAATCCGGCCTCTACGTAATTCAGAAAACCCCATGACTTTACACATCAAGGAACCGCTCAACCGATTTCCTGCGAAAGCTTCCGCGTTTACTCTGATCGAGCTGCTCACGGTGATTGCGATCATCGGTATCCTGGCCGCGATCCTGATCCCGGTGCTCGGGGCGGTCCGTGATGCGGCGCGGGCGAGTCAATGCACAAACAATATTCGGCAGACTGGATTCACCGTGTTGGCGATGATCGAGGACAACGAGGGGCGTCTGGAAACCCAGCGTTCGGGTTCGGGCGCCGGGATTATGTGGACGCAGTTGCTCTCCAGCCAGGGGTACCTGGCGAATGTTGGAGAGCGTGAGATCCTCTATTGTCCTTCCGCGGACAACCGCTTTGGAGCGGACGGTTTTGACAGCGGAGCCTGGCACTGGAAAACCTACGGGTTGTTCATGATCCCCGACTTCCCGGAGCCGGGAGTGGGGGCCAACACCACGATCAGCGGGGGCTTCGGCCAGCCGTCGATCAGCGGCTACCGTCTGAACGCCAACAATGTCCGGGATCCCTCCCTCTTTCCTCTGCTGGGCGACAGCCAGCGGATCAGCGACTATGCCCAGACCTTTCGTATCACCGCCCGGGGCGTGAGCAACGGCCAGGGTATTCGGCTGGTGCACAACGGCCGGGCCAACTTGTTTTTCCTGGATGCTCACGTCGAAGCGGCCGACCCGGTGCGCCTCGGGAATCTCGGGCTTCAGAGCGCCTACCCTCACGAAAGCAGTTCCGTAGTGACGTTTGACACGAGCAATTAGCTTCCTTTTTCCCGAAACCTCGCGCAGATTGATTAGCCACTCCAGATCGCCGAACCCCGCAGGGAGGTTGCTTCCCCGGTCCGCGTTTATTCCCGGGATACCGGCCTGCCGGGCCCGGCCAGTCATTTTCGATTGAACACAAAACAAAACTCCAAACAAGGACATGAAAATGAGCCCCTGCTTCTATAAAACCCTCTTCCCGCACATTGCGGTCGGCCTGAAGGCGGCGCGCCGCATCGTTCTCTGGTCCTCCGTGGCGGCGTTATCCGCCCTGTGGGCATCCCCCGTTTCGGCCCAGGAGGAGCCGGAAGTGGAGGATGTCGTCTGGACCGGAACCGAGGACAACGATTTCGGCAATCCGACCAACTGGGAGCCCCAGCGGGTGCCGGGATTCTACGACAGGGCGGTTTTCACGGAAGAGGCGACCATCACGATTCCCGACGGCAGCGGGATCACGGTCGCCGGACTGCTTTTCGACAGTCCGGACCCGGTTGTGATCGACGGCCTTTCCGAAGACAATCTGCTCGGGGTCAATTTCCGGGGTGAGGTGGTCGTTCTTCAGGGCGATCACACGATTACCGGGTCACAGCCGGGCGGAACCAGCGGGGGGCTCCGGCTCGTCGGAATCTTCGAGCGGGTCTTCGACATGGCCGAAGGCACCTCCCTCACCCTCGACGTGCGCGTTCGGCATAACGGCACCGGCCTGGACGGCGACCCGTTGCTGGGTGGCGAATTTGCCAGCGGGGAGACGGGCATCAACCGCCTTTTCCTCAAACGCGGCGGCGGCACTCTCGTGATGACCAAGGACAACGGGGGCAGCAGTTCCTGGAACAACACGGATAATTTCTTTACAGTGGAAGAAGGCGTCTTGCGCATGACCCATCGGCGCGCGACCGGATTCGGAGGCAACAACTTCCGTGTGGTGCCGGGGGGAACCCTGGAAGTGAGCAGTGGATTTCAACTCTCCAGCGGCATCCTCAGTCTCGGCGGGCCAGGGGTCGACGGCACCGGTGCTCTCCGGGCCACCGGTTCGGGCGAGGTGACCGACAGCGGCGACCGCGGCATCAGCGCCGTACTCAACGCCGACACGTCCATCGGGGCGGATGAGGGGGCGGCCCTCTCCTTTCTTCGATCCATTGCCGAGAAGGACGGACGCCACCAGTTAACCAAGGTGGGAGAAGGGACCGTGCGCTTCGATCCCGAGTACGGCAACACCTACACCGGCGGCACGGTCGTCGCCGAGGGCCGGGCGGTGGCGGTGACCGCGAACGCACTCGGGGCGGGACCGGTTTCCGTGCAGGGAGGCAGCCTCCGGCTCGATGCCGAACCCGATCTCGGGGTTTCGGGGCTGGACGATTTTTACGGGCTGGTCTGGTACCCGTCGGAAGGCGATGCGACGACCTCGACGCTGCGTATTCATCGCGGCTTCGACGGTGAGGAACTGGCATCGACCGAATGGGAGGGGCTCTTTCCCGATGCCGCCAGCGAGGGCCGGGACGGGCTCGGCGATACCTATCAGTTGGAGGCCGGCGGCGTCTACGACGACGAAGGCGGGCTGACCTTGAGTTTTACGCTGACGGATGCGGACGGCACCAGCGGGAGCGTCTCCGTTGAGTTGGAAGAGTCCATAACGGGCGATCTTTTCGGAATCGGTGGCGTTCTCGAGAGCACCGACGCCCGCGAATTCGATTTCCTCGACTTTTCCGTTTCGCTCGGCGACGAACCGGATGCCGCCGAGTCTTTTCCGGAGGTCTCCCCCTCGTTTGAGGCGCCGTTTACCCTGGATTTCGGCACCGGCTCGGGACAGGAGAACGGAGACAACCTCTTTTTCCAGCGCGCCGAGGATTTTGAGATTCAGTCCGACAGCCTTCGGTACCTGGCGACTTCCGGGTCTCTTGCCCCCGCAAGCGCCCGCGCCGCGGTTTCCAACTATCATGCGGGACAGGACTTCACGATCGAAGCGGACATGATCCTGCGCACCCTGGAGTGGCCGGGAGAGAACCGCGTGGGTATCGCGGTTCTGGGCAGCGCCGGCGAGCCCAACCGGATCGTCCTTGAAGGGGGCGAGCTCGAACTCGGCGAAGGGGTCCGTTATGCCGGGGTCAGAGCGAAGAGTTCGATCGGCGCGGGAACCACCGCCGAGTTTCTCGACGGAACGGCTGAGTTTGACGGGACGGTGATCGCGACCGATTGGTCAGCGGGAGGCGGAGAGGCCTCGAACATCCTCGACCTCTCGATCCTGTCGCCCTTCGATTTTCTCGATCCGGTCGCACCCGCCCTACCCGTATCGGGTTGGCTGCTTGAAGGGGATTTCAGCGATGCGTTTGACGAAAATGAGGGAACCGCTTCCGGTTCTCCGACCTTTTCGAACGACGTGCCCGAAGCCCTGGAGGGGGGACAGTCGCTCGTGCTGGACGAAGGCGATTACGTGGATTTCGGACTGCCCGACAACCTGAGGTTCACCGAATCCTTTTCCGCCTCCGCGTGGGTCAAGACGACCCAGGACGAATCCAATCGGTACGTGCTTGGGAACTACAACACCAGTGGAGGCAACCGGGCCTGGGCCATGATTATCAATAATGGCGAGTTCCGCGTGAACCTCTCCACCGACGGCTCCTTCGACACGGCCAGCACCGGGATTCACCATACGAGTTTTGACGTCAACAACGGGGAATGGCACCACCTCGCTTTCACCTGGGATGCCGGGGATCTGCGGCTTTATGTGAACGGTTTGGAAGTTACCGGAGCGGACCTGGTAGTCAGCCGTTCGATCAACTTCACGACGATTGTCGATCCCCAGGACAGCAGCATCGTGGTGGGCCGGCGCAATAAGGGCGGGGTCAGCGGCAGCCAGCTCGTCGGTTCGGTCGGCCAGCCGGCCCTTTGGGACCACGCGCTCGACGCCGACGAAATCGCCTGGCTCTCCCGGAATTCGCTTTCCGGTCTTCAGGACAATGGGGGCGGGGAGGAACCCGATGACGGTTTCGCTCCGTTTGTGCTCTCGATCGAGCACGCCTCAGGCCTTTCAACGGAAGCGATGGAGGATCTGAACGTCTACTTCCGCGAAAACGCTTCTTCGGAGTTCGCGCCGCTCGGAACCGACCGGGTGGGGCTGGACGCACCCTGGTCCGAGAGTTACCGAACCGTCGGTCAGTACGGGGTCGACCCGTCGACCGGGACGGTGTGGGTGGTGACTGACCGGAACCTCGGGGGATTTGTCGCCAATACCAGCGCCGAGGTTGAAGTCGGTGACGGTTACGACGCCTGGGCCGACGAGGAGGGCATTCCCGCCGGCGAGCGCGATCCCGCGCTCGATCGTTTCGGCCGGGGAATTCCCAACCTGGTCGCCTACGTCACCGGCATTTCCTCGTCGGATCCCGCCGAACCGTTGATCAACGCTTTCCTCGACAACGGCCTGATGCGCTTCCAGCTTCCGGTTCGCCCCGAGGTCGAGGACGCCGATTTCTTTGTTTCGATCTCGACCGACCTTGTGGAGTGGAATGAGGTCCCGGAGGTCGACTGGGAATCGTCATCGCTCGACGACGGCCGGCTTCTGATGGACGGAACGCTCCCGGTGGATCCGGATGCCGAAGGTCGGCGGTTCTTCCGAATTGAATTTCGCCTGAACGATTAGGCGTAGCCCGGTATGGGGCTTTTTATGAAAATCGAAACGAATAAAACCCTGCAACACCTATTACCATGAAAAAAGATGTATCACTTATTCCCTCCGCCTTTTCAATGGCCCTCCTGCTTCTCGCCGCCGCGCCGCTCCAGGCCGTGATGCCCTCCGAGCCGGTATCGGGATGGTTGTTTGACGGCGACCTTTCGGATACGTACGGCGGCAACGGCGGTACGATCGTAGGTGGCGGCGTTTCGTATTCTTCCGACGGCCCGTTCGCCGGCGGTCAGGCGCTCGACGTTCGCGGCACCGACGGGGCCGTGAATTTCGGCAATCCGGACAACCTTCGGATCACGGACGCCATTACCGTATCAACCTGGGTCAACTTCGAAAGCAGCGGCGGGTATGTTTTCAACAAGTGGGATACCGACAGTGACATTCGCCGTTCCTGGGCGATCCGGGATCGCGGTGACGGACAGGTTTCGGTGTTGCTGTCGCGCAACGGCTTCTTTTCCGATGGAAATCGGAAAGAGTATGCGATTTCGGGGTCGATCAACGACGGGGACTGGCACCACGTGGCCTTCACTTTCGAAGACAACCAACTGGCTCTCTACCTCAATGGAAGCCAGGTGGATTCTCCTGTGTTGGTTTACGATGACAGCTTCGACACCATTTACGATAATGACGCACCTGTCTTTGCCGGCAGCCGGGGCGATCATCCGAGCAGTCTCTTCGACGGATTGATTGGCGAATCGGCGATCTGGGACGGGGTGCTCGGTGCGGATGAAATCAGCTGGTTGTCGCAGAATTCGCTCGCGGCGATTCCGGAACCTTCGACTTTCGCGCTGCTCTTCGGGGTCGGGGCTTTTGGCCTGGTTGTTTACCGCCGGCGCAATCGGCGATGACGAAAACGCACGGCGCAGCGGACATGCCGCACGGCGCGCTGCCGTCCGGCTTCCGGGGATTCCCGGTGAACCGATTTCGGCGGTCGTAGATGAAAGCAATCCCGGCAACCCTTCCGGCACTTCTCCTGGCCGCGGGAATCCTGGTTTCGCAGGCCGGGGAAAGTGCTCCCGGGGGCACCCCGGAGGCCGGCGAACGCTCGCCCGGGCACTTCGAGCTTGTCGACGACTTCGAACATTATCCGGTAACGATCGTCGGCCGCTTCATGGGGCGCTCCGCCAATGGAAACCTGGGTGGGGAGTGGGAAGCGTATCCGTCGGGCAATCGCATGTGGGATGCGCGTATCCAGGTTGTGGACGACAGCCAGGTACTGATGGTGAGGAATCAGAACGGAGGTAACGCGCGGGCGGCCCTCATTTCCGGTCTCACGAATCCCATCGAGAGCCACCAGGCGGGGAGCTTGTTTTTCCGCTTCCGCATTCCATCGGATGGACGCGAAGGCGCGGCGGTTCGGGCATTTGCCGGCCTCTACGACGGTTCCGTCCCCGGCGTCGAGCCGTCGGAGATCAACGCCGGCTTCGGCATCCGGGGCGAGGCCGGGGAGGAGATGGTGGACCTGGTCAGCCTTGGAGATCCGTCGAAAAGCCGGACACGGATTCGTCTGGACCAATGGTACGATACCTGGATCGTCGCCGACAATGCCGGCAATGTCTTCGATCTGTACCTGGCGCCCGTGGAGACAATCGGCTCCGCCGCGCGCCTGCCGCAGGTTACCGATCGCGTTCTCGAAGCCCATCCCTTCAGTGCGCCCACCGATCAGTCACTTCAGGGGGCGCTGTTCCTGTGCCCGGAGGCTCCCGGCGGCACGCAGTGGTTCCAGATCGATCAGGTGCATTGGAACGGAAACGAACGCTTCACGCTGCCGAAGGCGGGCCGGAGCCCCGGGCCCGATCCCATGACTTGGGACGCCGCTCCGTCGGCTTTGAATCCGACGCGAATCTCGATGACGGCCTCCCGCCCCGGGAAACCATCTCATCCTGTGGAGTATTTTTTTGAGAACGTCACCGATCCTGATCGTTCCAGCGGTTGGCAGTCGAGTCCGGGCTGGATAGACGAGGGTCTGTCGGACAATACGCCCTACGCGTATCGGGTTAAGGCCCGTTACACGTATGCCAACGAGCAGGAAACCGGGTGGTCGGAGATCGTGACCGCCGTGACTCCTGAAGAGGACGATACACAACCGCCGGCCCCCAATCCGATGAGCTGGGCGGCCGAGCCGGAGGTGGTGTGGAGGAATTTCGTCAAAATGACCGCGACCGCCGCCGAGGACGCCGAGGGCAACACGCCAATTCAGTATTACTTCGCCAACCTGAGCGACCCGGCGCGTGACAGTGGCTGGCAGGACGAGCCGACTTTCATGGCCGGTCCCCTGGACCACGGCACGGAATACTCCTACCGGGTCAAAGCCAGCGATTCCTCCGCCAATTTCAACGAGACCGAATGGTCGCCGGTCGTGACCGTGGAAACCGGTGAGGAGGACGCGCTCCTGCCGTACAGGCGAAAATTGATCATCCGGCAATTTCCGTCGTTGGGAACGGATGTGCCGGTGCGCGTTTATCACAGGAACTCCCAAACCGATTCCGATGGCGCTCCGGTCATTGTATATGTGAAGAATCACGGTTATCCGCGTAGTGGACAGGAGCCGGACGAGACGATTCTGGGGGATTTTATCGATGACGGCTACCTCGTGATCACGTTGGATTTTAACGGGCACCCGGACGCCGTGTCACCGGACTTCGACTCCGATCTGGACGCGTTTGTCAAAGCAATCCACGGCTACCGAACGGCGTCGATTCTCGAGGGCACGGGTCTCCGCGCACACGCGAAGCGTCTCTGGTTTGTTCCGGCCGGATCCCGTTTGGAGCGGGACGTTGTCTACTTTGACCTCGGTCGGCACGGCTCCCACGGCACTAAAGAACAGGTGTTGCGTGTCTGGAACAACAATCCGAACCTCAGGCGCTTTGACCTGCCGGAGTTGACGGATCCGGAGGACATGCATAATCCCGACGGCTCTCCTCTGGACTGGAAGTTGCGGATGGACATCATTTATCCCTCCCGGCCAAACCGCGAATTGCCCTTGATCGTTTTTGCCTCCTCCAATTCGACGCGGAGTTTTTCGCGGACCACGAGATACCGTCCGCATATGGCGGGATTCAAAATGCGCGGGTATGCCTTTGCGCATATCGACCATTGCTACAACCCTCTGGCCCGTCATTGGTCCTACGGTCATTTTGAAGGGTTTTCGGACGGCTACTCCCTGGCGCCCTGGAACGGGGTGAAGGCCGATTCCGCTGCCATCCGCTACCTGCGCAAGCACGCGCCCCAATACGGGATCGACGGGGGCCGGGTCGGCCTCTGGTCTATCTCAAAATCAACTTATTCGGCCAGTCTCATGGCGAATCCGCACCATGCCGAGCGGGGTGAACAGGAGTCCTTTGACGGATTTGCGCCGGGGTCACCGGAGCCGCAGCCGTGGCAGGGGTACTCCAGCCGGGTCGACGCGGTTGCCCTCCCGAGCGCGCCGCGTCGTTTTGTCTCTCCCGAAAACGTTCCGACACTTATCGCCGCGGGGCGATTCGACGGATTCAACCATTGGGAGCGTTGGCTGCCGATCATCGAATCCTACGAAGCCAAAGACGTGAATCACCTGGCGTTGTGGATGGAGGACGCCGCCCACGATCTGCCTTTGGGATACAGCCCGGTCCTGGGCGTCGACTTTTATGCACTGGCGCACCGGTTTTTTGATCAGTACCTGAAGAGCCAACAACCTCCGGAGGTCCTCTACACGATCCCGAAACACGGCAGCAGCGGCGTTGCCCGGGACGGCCGAAGTCAGGCGATTCCCGATAAATCGAAACTTCCCGGCAATGCCTTGGACCATGTCGCTTTCAAGCAGCCGGTAACAGTGCATTTCGGCCAGCCGATGGAGGTTGACAGCGTTCGTAACGGCGGTGTCCGTGTGGAGCGTAAGGAAGATGGCACTCGGGTGCCCGGTGAATGGAGGGCGTTTCGCGGTAATACCTATTTTCAGTTTTTGCCGGAGGAGTCCTTGCGTCCCGGTACAGCTTATTGTATCAGTTTCGCTGAGACGGCCAGGAACCGGGACGGTCTGGCGCTTGCCGGGGAAAGGTGTGTCGAATTTAAAACCGTTTCCGACTAGCAGCCTGCCGGACTCAGGCGGTAGCCTGAGTCCGGCAGGCTGCTGGTAATCTCTCTTCTGTTCACCGGCGACCAATAAGATGCGCTTACTCTACTTGATCCTTTCCGCGGTCCTGTTTGTTCCGGCCTTCGTCGGCGAAGCCGGGCCCCCTCCGGGAGAAACCTGGCGCAGTGAGCTCTACGGCGAGCACTGGCAGCCGCCCGGCCTCGAGAAGGATTATTATGCCGACAAAATGCTCCAGGATTATTCCTACGCCGGTTACCGGCTCGGCGAACCGATCCCGGACATTGAAGCGCCCGTTTTTGGTCGCAGGCTTTTCAACGTCGCGGAATCTCCGTACAACGCGGATCCGACGGGTGCCGGTGACAGTACGGCGGCGATTCAACAGGCGATCGACGATGCCGGCGAAACCGGACGCGGGGTGGTGTACCTCCCCGAGGGCACCTATCGCGTGTCGGCTGGCTCCAGCAATGTTATTCTGAGAATCAACAATCCGGAGATCGTATTGCGCGGGGCGGGAGTCGGGGAGACCTTTATTCTCAACACCACCTACGACCGCCGTCGGCAGCGGATCATCAGCGTGTCCGGCCCGTCCGGGAGCTGGCGTGAGGACACCGAACCGGCTGTGGCGATCCCGAAGGACCTGATGGGGCCGACACGGGTCATACCGGTGGAGAACACGGACACGTTCTCGGTTGGTGACTGGATCATCCTGCGAACGGACACCACCGTCGAATGGGTGGACGAACATCACGAGCCCGATTGGCGGGATCACGCCGGAACCCACAGTCAACTCAACGGGCTGGCGTACTACAGGCAAATCGTGGCGATCAACGAGGAAGCGAATACTCTCCTGATCGATATTCCGACGCGCTACGCCATCAAAACCCGCGACGCGGCGCGGGTTCATCGGGCGGGAGAATTGATCCACGACGTGGGTCTCGAGGATTTCTCGATCGGCAATATCGAACATCCCGGGACCGGAGACGACCAGTGGTCGTCGAGCAGCTACAACAATCCGGAACATCATGCCTACGAGCTTCACGGTTCCGCCGCGATCGGCTTTGCCCGGGCGCGGGACTGCTGGGTCCGTAACGTGCATTCGTTTCGCCCCGAGCAGAACGGCCGCGATACGCACCTGCTGACCAACGGCGTGACGATCGGTTCGTCGCGTTCTTTGACACTGGAAAACGTCCACATGCAACGGCCGTTGTACGGCGGGGGTGGCGGCAACGGCTACATGTTCCGAGTCGGCAATTCCAGCGAGATTCTTTTCCGCCAGTGTCTCGCTTCGCACAACAGGCACGGGTTCGTGTTTTCCTCCATGAGCACGACCGGCAACGTTATTCACGACAGCAAGGATCGTCACACCAATACCCAGGCCGCGGGCACCGGTCATGCCGGGGGCGCCAACAGCGACCACCATATGTTCTTTTCCCATTCAAACCTGGTGGATCATAGCCGGGTCAGAGAGTCCATGTTCGAGGCCCGTTACCGTCCCTTTACCGCTTCGCCCCAACACAATATTACGGCGGCCCACAGCACGTTCTGGAATACGATGGGGCTCGGGGGCGGCGACAACGCCGTCCGCAGCGACCAGGCTCGTTACGGTTACGTCATAGGGACGCGGGGACTGGACGGGTCGCGCCGTTACGGAGTGGTGCTCGGCGACGGGAGCCTGCCGCAGACCACCCCGATCGATCATGTCGAGGGAGTGGGGGAGGGGGCGACGCTGTACCCGCAGTCGCTTTACGTCGATCAGCTGGAAAAGCGGCGCACGTCGATCCGACTCGAACTGATGCAGGCGGATCCTGGGACGCTTCCGTCGAATGCGGCCAACCTCGCGGTACATCCGACCATCGGGG
>PWMU01000068.1 GCA_003558065.1 Opitutia bacterium
ATCGTCAGTCTTCGGTACTTGAACGAGGACCGTGAGGGGAATTTCTACATGCAGGTGGAGCGGGTGGAAGCCGAAGAGGTGTTTCTTGAAGTACACCGGTTTGATGCCGCGGGCGAACCGGAGGCCGTGGTCGGGATTCCGGAAAACGATTACCATCACTGGACCGTAAAACTCCTTTCGGTCGATGATCGCGGCCATATCTACCAGGCTCTTCCACAACCTGACGGGATGCGGTTGAATGTTTTTGCTCCCGAAGTTGCCGGGGGAGGGTAGGGCAGGGCAGTTTTCCCGTAATGCCGTTTCTTTTTGAATTCGGGGCCTTTGTGTGTTTTTCTGTGATACCTTCAGTAATCGAGTTCGCGATGAAACTTTATCACTCCGATGCGACCAGCGTGGGAATCCGGCGGTTTTGCCGGTTTTCCATATTGGTCAGTTGGTTGCTGCTGGGCGGAATGCCGGTTCTCCTGTCGGGCAAGACGGCCACCTGGACAGGCGATCCCTGGGGGCCCATGACCCGGGACCAAATGGTGGAGATCGCCGATGAGATGATCGATTCGACCTGGTCGCCCCGCCGGACCATTCACAACTACCGTTCGCCGACCCGGCCCCGGACGACTTTCGAGGAGGGAGTGACGTACCGCGGGGTGGCCTACAATATGGTTTACGAGGCCGACGACTGGGATGGGTTCCTGGGAAAGGTCGAGAACACTTCGGGCGGCGACACCGATTACGGCAATGATTGTTCGGCCTTCATCAGTATTGCCTGGCGCCTTCCCCGGAGACTCAACACGGTCCGGTTTGAGGACGAAGTTACAGGTCCGGCTGAACTGGCGCACAGTCTCGGTGAGATCGGCGACGGGGCGTCGGTGCCCTTGATACAGGGAGATGTTCTCAATCGCAGCGGCAATCACAACATCATGTTCGACCGGTATTCGTCCAGCGGAGTGGTCTCGATGGAGCAGACCCCCGGACCCCGGAACACGGCCCTTCCCCATCAGGAGATGCGCCGCAACTGGACCTGGAGTTCTCTCAGCAACTACCGTCCGATCCGCCGCAACGAAATTGAAGGCGAGGATGCCCGGCCTTCATTCCTGGAAGGAGACTGGGCGCGAACGACCGCGAGTTCGCTCAATTTTCGCGAGGGTCCCGGAACCGATTACGACGCGTTCGATCAGTTGCCCTACGACACGACGGTCCGGATTCTGCCGCACGACGACAACGGCATCCGTGTCGGCGCCAACAACTGGTGGTATGTCGCTCGTCATTCCGATGGAGCCGTGGGCTGGCTGGCCGAATATTACCTGGAAGCAACGTATGCGCCTTCCGGCGAGGGCTGGGTGGATATCGTGATCGACAACGAAGACCCCGGTTTTTCGGCGTCGGGCGGGTGGGAGACTTCGTCTTCCGGGGACGACTTTTACGGAACCGACTACCGGTATCACGTGACCGGAGGCACCCGGGCGCGGGCGACATGGACGGCGGATTTGCCCCATGCGGGACGTTATCGGGTCCAGGCGTGGTGGCCGGCGAGGGCGGACCACGCCTTTGACGCGCCGTACAGCGTTCGGCATTCCGGTGGTGAAACGGATGTCGAGCGAAGCCAGGCCGTCGGCGGCGGTCGGTGGAATGTGCTCGGGACGTTCGAATTCGAGCCCGGTGAAGCCCGGGTCCGGCTTTCGGTCGCGGCCGCGAGCGGCGATTTTGTCGCGGCCGATGCCGTGCGGTTTATGGCGCTCGATCCCGCGCCGCCCTTCGAAAACACCTTTGCCGAATGGAGGCTGTCTCAATTCACTTCCAGCGAACTCGACCGCGAAGGATGGACCGAACCCGCCGATGATCCGTTCGGGCACGGGATTCCGAACCTGGCGGCTTTCGCTTTCGGAATGGATGCGCGGACGCCGGATACGGCCGCACTTCCCCGTATCGAAATCGAAAACGGGGCGCCGGCTCTTCAGTTCGAACGCCTCCGGGACACGGCCGATGTTGACTACGTTGTCGAGGTTTCGTCCGATCTGACCTTTTGGTCCGAACTTTCCCTCGAAGGTGCCGCTTTCGAAATCCCGGCCGGCGCCGATTCCCTCACAGAAACAGTCCGTCTCCCCCTGCCTTTCGGGAATCCGGCGCCCGCTCAATTTGTTCGAGTACGGATCGTGCAGGTGGAACCGTGACCCGCGCCAACCGGTGAGCCGGGGAGCCGGGCGGGGTCAGTTAGCCCAACTTCGCCGATTCGCGGGCAAAAATAAAAATTTTGCGGGAGCGATGAGCCGGGAGGGCGCATGTTTGCTGGGGGTGGCTTTCTGAAAACCTCGAAAATCGGGCAAAAGCGGCTTCGGTGTAGACCTGCCCTATTCTCAAACCGAAAATTACTGATGCTTCGATTGCGTTCAGGTAGTCATCGCCCTGGTTGTCACCCCCGACGGGCTGCCCCTGGCCTACGAAGTGATGAGCGGCAACACCCGCGATATGGCCGCCAACACGCTCGGCGTCTTTGCGGCCTGGTGCGTGTGGAAAGTGATACATCGGTAGAGGAGGCACGGTGCCTTTCCCGCCGGCCGGTACGATAAAGACTGCCGCAAAGGGAACGACAAAGAGCCCGGGTCGATCTTCCGCCCCCGGCGACTCCCAGAAAGCCGTGTGCTTGCGACACGGGCAAAACCCTCGTCAGGCGCGCTGGGCCAATGCGCGGTCAAGGGTCTCGAGAATGCGTTCCGGGACCTCGGCGCTGCCGAGCGGGTGCCCGAGCGTACCGGCGGCATGATGGCAGTCGGAGCCGCCGCTGATGGCGCAGTCGCGTTCTTGAGCAAACGCTGCAAGCGAGGTGAAATGCGGTTCCGCCAGGTTGGTCGGGTGATACAGCTCGAAGCCGTCGAGTCCGTTTTCCAGCAACTCGGAGAGTACCCGTGATTGTGCCTCCCAGTCACCGGGGTTGTACTGGCCGACGTGTGCCAGCAGCAGAATCCCCCCGGCCTCCCGCACCGCGTCGCGCGTCTCCTCGAATCCGGCGAACCGCCCGAGAACTTCGGGGCCTTCGCGGCTGACAAGCTCGTCCTTTAAACGCTTCTGAAGGGTCAGGTAAGCTTCTTTGTCCGGGAGGTAGCCCCGCGCCAGGCAGATCTCCCGCAGATGCCAGTTATTGAGGACCGGTGCCGGATGCGTCGGGTACCGTGCCGGCAGTTCGGCCAGCACATCCGCCCGGTCGAGTGCGTAGCCTTCCTCCTGCAGCAGGCGCAGAAAAAGCCATCCGTGTCGTTCGAAAATCGCGAAATTGCGGTCGATCAACTCCTGTAGCGGCCGGACCTCCGGGTCGAAGCCGTAGGCGAGAAAGTGATAGTCGGCATCCTTCCAGGTGGCGTTGATCTCCACTCCGGGAAGGAGGCGGATGCCGTGGACGGCAGCCCGCTTTCGGGCCCGTTCCAGGCTTCCGATATGGTTGTGCTCGGTGATCGCAAGCGCGGAGAGCTCCCGCTCCGCCGCGATATCGACAAGTTCTTCCGGTGTTCCCCGCGCGTCGGGAGAGAATAACGTGTGACAATGGAGATCGATCGACATAGAGACACCCCGGTTCATCATTCGACATTTCGTATCCAAAACGAAAGCACCCGAGCCATGGAAGGAATCGAAATCGATTGCAAGGAAAACCGGATGTCTTGGGAATCGCTGCAAAAGTTCCTGCACCACACTCCCCGCAGGAGCGGCTTCACGCCGCGAAGCTCCGCCTTTCTACCGTGCATGAACTTTCGGGAAGATTGATACGCGATCGAACCGCCCGCGAACCGGGTCCACCGTGTGAAGCAGTTGGCGGGCAATCCGGCTCAGGGGCTCCCCGCGGCCGCGGCCCCTCTGCGGGCGCGGTGATCCGCGATCGCTCCGGAGATGTCCAGCCTGAACTGGTGGTCTTCCGGGTCCATCACATGCCGGATGCCGTCGCATAGCCGGTCCTGGGCCGGGCTGTAGGTGAGGACTTCGATTTCTTCCTTTTCCGGGTGGAAGCGGAACAACCTGAGCCAGTCCGAATCGTCGGCATGACGCGGGTAGTCCTGCATCACTTCATGCACCACGTTGCCGTGGGAGCCCTCGACCTCCTGACGCAGCGCGATGACACCGGATTGATCGCCGGCGAGGACGAGGAACAGGTTCGGGTGCAGGCTGAACGACTTTTCCCACATCTCCTGCGGCGTGTTGCCGCGTTCACCGTGCACCTTCTTCCACTGCATGCGGCCCTGCGGCACCAGCAGCCACTCGTCCCGGCTCTCGGGTTGCGGGATCGGTCCCAGGTACATGTGCGTGGAGACGATCGCCATGCGGTTGCGATGTTCTTCGAGCACCCGGTTGGTCCATTCCAGCACGTCGTCCGGGGCGTTGCACTCGACGTGGACGATGATGAAGTCCAGCCCGCCCGCGGAGAAAAGCTGATAGCTGTTGGCATTGTTGCCCGAAACCTCCGGTTTATGACCCGGCCGCCCTTCGTAGGTGCCGCCGTACCAGGGCTTGTTTTCGTAACGCCCGGCCCCGAAGTACTCCTGGAAGAGCGACGAATCGCCGGTGCGGTTGACCATGTCGTGGTTGCCGACGGCGATGCCGTAGGGCACGCGCCCATGAAGGCGGTCCATGTTCTCGCGAGCCACTTGCCACTGTTCGTGGTTATTGCGATCGACGATGTCGCCCATGTGGGTGACGAATACGATCCGCTGCGAGTCCAGGTTTTCCGCGAGCCAAAGGGTGCGGCTGTCGAAAGCGGGGTTCCGCGGCTCGCCGCTTTCGTCGCCGCGGCCGGAGCCCGGACCGTGGTAGCGCTGGGTGTCGGGAATGACGGCGAGGGTGAAGGTGTCTTCCGGGGCGTCGGTCAGCTCCCTGTCGAACACCTGCTGATCTTCGAGTGCAAACCTGCCGGTCAGGTATCGTTCCACTTGCTCGCGTTCGGAGGGGCTGAGCGCGCGGTCGAACACGATCAGTTCCGCAAGGTCAAAGCTGAGACGTTGTGTGGTCCCGTCGTCGCGGGCGCCGATCACGACCGGGGCGTCGAACCGGCCCTCCCCGGCGTCGCCGGCGTTTTCGCGTTCACCGTCGAAGAACATCTCGAAGCGCTGCGTGCCGTCGCGGTCCGCGTTGACCACGCTTAGCAGACTGAAGCGCCGGCTGTCGACGGTCGAAATCGTGTCGATGTGATCGCCGCCGCTTCCGAAGGCGACCCGGAGCGTCCGTTCGCCGGGGATGTGGAAGCGGTACTGCAGGTTCGAGCCGTCGGTCCGTGCCAGGATCGAGCCGTTGCTGCGGGCTCTGACAACTGCAAAGAAGGTCAAATCGTCGCCGCCCTCGAGATCGAGCCGGTCCGGCTTGCCCAGCAGGAGGGCGTTGCGCCCGTCGAAGCGGACCAGGCCGCGGCCGTTGAGCAGATCCGGCACGTGGACAGGCGGCGGAAGGTCTCCGTGCGGCTTCGCCTCGTGAGCGGCCTCGCTTTTGTCCCTCCACGAGAGTACGCGCCCCGTGCTCGCCTCCCGTTCCATCGTCGCCACGTCGTCGGCGTCCAACCACAGGATCAGCCCGTCGAGGTTCCCGGGGGAGAACCCCGCGATGGCCGTGGTGCAGAGTAGGCCCGCGGCGGTTGCCAGAACGGAAGCGCGAATCAGGTTCATACGGTGTTCCTTGGCTTTCTTAGTTTTTGTCCGTGCATCCGGTTGCCGACCCACCGGTGCGAATCCGGGACAGGCACGGCGTTAGGATTAACGTTAAAATCCAATTGTAAACGGGTCTTTCCTGGAGTTCGTTATCCTTAGCGAACACCAAGTTTACGGAAGTCGCCGCGGAGTCGAGTGAGAGGATGACAAAGATTCCTTCGATCAAGTCAACCCGCAAATGCCCGAACAGAACTTAAAACCCGAAAAGATGCCGACGATGAACACCCGTGTCCGAGCCTTTACCCTGATCGAGCTTTTAACGGTTATTGCGATTATTGGAATTCTGGCGGCCATTCTGATTCCGGTGGTCGGCGCGGCCCGCGACCGGGCGCAGGTGGCTTCCTGCCAGAGCAATCTCCGTCAAGTCGGTCTGGCGTTGCAGATGTACGCGATCGATCACAACGAAAAATTGCCCGCCGTATCGGGCGATCCGTTGCGCGGGACGATTCGCACGGGTGTCGGACCCAGGAGTCTGGCGGGGCGCCTGGTGCCCCGGCCTTATGGCTGGGCCGAAACCGACTATCTGGAGAATGCCGATTTGCTTTTCTGCCCCGGCCACAAGAACCATCCCGACTTCGAGCAGAGGGGGCCGGGGCAGTTCACCCGGACCAACAGCATCGGTTACGCCTGGATCTATCTGCCGCGTCCCGGGCGGCCCTACCTGGATAACACCGAGATACGCGACGACAATCAGAACCATGCGCTGGTCATCGACACCGACGGCCGCGGCGCGTACGTCGAGCGCGGGTGGGCCCCCCATCCGCCGGTGATGAACGTGTTGCGGGTCGGGGGGCACGTCACCTCCCATCAGAGGGATCCATTCCGGGATATCGATTACTGGGTCGATTTCGTGGAGGCCCTGCACGAGGCGCGTTGAGCTTCCTGCCGCACGGACCGGTACCCGTGTCGGGATTGGAGTTTGAGCGAAATTCAGGCGTACATTGATGAGATGTTTTTTGGATCTTTCGCGTTCCCAAAACCAGCCAACCCTAACTCTAGGAGAATGAGATCAGATGAAAACAACAAGCAGATTGACCGCAATTCTCTCGGTGACAGCTTTTTGCTTGGCGCCTTGGGCTTTAGCGGAAGAGACCATATACTTCGACGATGACTTCGAATCCTACACAACCGGCTTCCAGCCTACGGAGCCAGGTGACAACAACCCGAACTTTTGGGAGTTTGGGTTTGGCGGTGCGAGCCAAAACCGATGGGTCGAGGTCGTTTCCACCGAGGATGCCGAGGGGGACCCGACGCAGGCTTTGTGGCTCTTTCAGGACACCCCACTCGACGACTCGCGCGATGGACTTAGTTTTATACGGGACTTCGGGCCAGTTACGGATGAGGAGGTGGAAATGACCTTTTTGTGGCGCTTGAACCAGAACCTTTACGATCCCGAGGTTCAGGAACTGGCCGGTACCTACTACCAAATACGGCTTCGCGATGAGGAGAGAAACGTTGCGGTTCGGCTGCAAGTCACCCTCGACGGCGAAGACGGCCAACGCGACCGAATGACTCCGGACGATCCCAAGCCGGGGTTTACCCTCCAACAAGGCCCCGACCGGGATACCGACCGGGAGAACCTCGTTCCGGAGATCCTCGAGGGAGACTGGTATGAGATCGTTATCAGAACCTACCCGCCCGACCAGACCTTTGACATTCATATCACGAATCTCAATTCGGACGATCCGGAGCAGTCGGCCTCGGCCACCGCTGTCAATTACCTGGATGACGCCACGACTTCGATCAGCGAGTTCTCCGGCAGTCGGTCGTGGACATGGAGTATCCTCGACGCGCACATGGATGACGTGCTGATTCGGACAGCGCCCGAACTCGAAGTGCCGGTCGGTTTCAAGGGCTGGCAAGAGGAGCACTTCACCGCGGAGGAGCTTGACAATGAGGCGATAAGCGGGCCGCTCGCCACTCCCGTCGGAGACGATGTCCCGAACCTGCTGAAGTATGCGCTCGGCCTCGATCCGTGGGAGCCGGGCATTCACCGCATGCCGGTTCCTGAGGTTCAACCCATCGAGGACGAGGATTTTCTGACTCTCTCCTTTGTCCGGCCGAATGCCATTGAGGACATCGACTACCGCGTGGAATCTGCCGGAGATCTGACGGATTCTGCCGAAGAGGCGATCCGGGTAAGCGAGGAAGATCTGGGCGACGGGACAACCGAGTTCACCTATCGCGATATCGAGCCTGTGGGCGCGAAGGAGCGCGGTTTCCTCTGGCTGCGAGTCGAGCAAATTGACTGATGTTTCCCAAGCATTAGTGATGAAACAGTCTCGATTGCCAAAACGGTTCTGGTCAGGCGCCTTGCTCTTTGGCCTCGCCATTTCGACCGCTTCCGCGGCAGCGGAGGAGCCGGCCGGCCTGTTCCTTACCTGGCAGCAGGACCCGACAACGACCATGACGATCGATTGGCACACTGTGCCGAATGGCGGAAATGCTGAACAGGAAACGATCATCAAATACCGGGAGGTGGGGGCCGAGAAGTGGGAAAGCCGGAAGGGGAGCCGGCACACCTTCCCCCACTCCGACCGCACCATCCATCGGGTGGAATTGGCCGGTCTGGAGCCTGGCGCGTTGTATCGCTTTCGGGTCGGTGAGTTTGAGAAAAGGTACAAATTTCGCACCATGCCCACGGA
>PWMU01000064.1 GCA_003558065.1 Opitutia bacterium
GATGCGCGAGATCCCCGTCAGCCCGGGGAAATGACGAAAGTTCACTCCCGGGTAGTCCCCTTCGCCGGCCAGGTACGCCGTGGTGCCGGGGTATTCGAGCGCGTCGTCCTCGTCGGGCCGCAACCCTGTGTAGAGCCAGCGCGCGGGGTTCAGCCCGCCGGGCAATCCCTCCTCCGCCGGAACCGTGGGAGAGGGAAACAGCATCTGCACGTTTCGCCCGACGTAATTCGCGGTTTCGTGGACCGGAAGCCCGCTGCCCGGATCCAGCCCGGCGGCGGCCCGGCGGACAATGGGGATGTCGGCCCCCGGATACGAGGCCAGCGGCTCGGCCTCCGTCCACAGGCTCCCCTGCGCGGTAAAACGCACGTCGACCGGACCGACCGCCACCGCCTCCAGCGTAGCGGGGTCCGGCACCCCGTGCGGGTCGTGCGACTCCCGGCATCCGGTGTGGGTGAATACGGCGATCGTAGCGTCCTCGAAAACCGATTCGTCCGGATCGGGTGTGCTGTTCACCACACGCAGCACCCCGCCGGAATGGATCATGTATCCGTGCGGAAAATGCGTGGCAAACTCGCCCGCCTCGATCGCGAGTTCCACGGTGAACCCGCCGCCCATTCCCGGCGTGATCTGCAAGTGATTCACCGCATCCTGCGCGAGCTGGTCGAGGTAGCCGTCGTTCGAATCCGGCAGATCCCCTTTCACCGTCATCCACTGATCGTAGTGCCATTGCCGGAAAAAACGGGTTTCCGGCTGGGCGAGGGTCAGAATCTCCAGATCCCATTCCCAGCTGAGCCCGACGAAACCCACCGCCAGCCGCTCGTCCACGAACTCCCGCAGCATAGAAAACGTTCCCGCGGAACCGGCGAGCGGTTGCAGGTCCTCGTCGACCGCCAGCGTTCCCCCCGCGGAAACAAAAGTCGGATTGAGTGTCTGAGGAAAATCGGGATGGTCGGTGTCGGTTCGCCAGCCGGTTCCCTCGGGAAGGTCGAGGGTAAACGTGGCCGTTTCGAAGCCGTCTGCGTCGAGTGACACGCGGCCGACCTCACCCGTCCACCCGTTGACGGAGAAACTCCGGTCGTCCGGATCGAGCACCACGGCGCCATCGACGACGGTCGCACTCCCGTCGCTATCGTTTCGCTGCACTTCCAGGTGCGACGTCGACGGAGGCGGCCCATTGCTGAACCCGATGCCGTTCGACAACTCTCCCTCCGCGACAGCGACCTGCCATGCGCCCGGCCCGGGAAGCGCCGCGGGCGGTTCGGAAAAACTCAGAACCGTCGTCTGGACGTCTCCAAACGAAAGAGCGCCGCTGAAGTGCACGAAGCTGAACGGTCCCTCATCGACAAGGTGGTCCGTCTCGAATTCACCGTCAGGCGGATCGTCCACGTGCGAAACCGCCACCCGAAGAATGTAGTCTGCCTCCTCGCTCAGGATCATCTCCGGTTTGACGGTCAACCCGACCTGGACCGGCATGTCGTCAATGACCGCAGGGACGCTCACGTCCACCTCGAATATGTCCGATCCCGCCAGGAGCCCGTCCCCGACCATCCTCACCTCAAAGCGGAACGGAATATCCCGCGGCTCGCCCTCCGGCTGATTCCGGCTCACCAGCACCTCGACAAGCACAAACAGCGAGTCGCGAAGCGGGTCGGTGTCGAGCAACCAGAAGTCCTCCAATGACACGGCCGGAGGTGAAACGCTCACCTCGGCGGGCTGAGCGACAACAATCGATTCGTTCGTCGAAAGAGCCAAAAAACTGCCCAAAAAAACCCCGGACCTGAAAACAAGTCCGAACAAGGTCCGGAACGCCGAACATCCACGTGCATTCCCAACCGCACGAGAAACCAGGCCCACTTCTTTATTTTGTTAAGGTTTTTTTCCGCACCTCCGCGCCGCATAGCCGTCAGGTATCAACCGCATCGGGCAACATACAGCCACCTGTGAGGAACCGTCCCGTCAGGTTCGGCCCATCGAACGCTTTTCAAGCGCCCGTGTGATGTTAAACACAACCCCGGACGGCGATTCGGCATCCACCGGGCGCCATCCGACTGACACGCTCATCCATCTTATACGTACAACTTATAGCGACTATAAGTAATCATGCGGGCCAGGGAAAAGCAAGGCCAAAAACATTTTTTATAAATATTTCTCAAAAGAGGTCGATATCCGGAAGTCATGTCTCCAGAGAGACGACCTCGCCCACCTTCAACCTGGAGCAATCCGCGGCATCGCGTAAGTGGAAACGGAAGGTTCCGGGACTGGGCTCCTGAAGCTCGGCGCGAACCGAGACGCCCCCCAGCGTGGACCCTTCGGAAACCGCGAAGCTATCTGAGCCAACCTGTGTCACGCGTGCGTAGGCATCCGCTCCCTCCACGTTCACTGCATCGATTCTGAATTTCGGGTTCATCACGGTGTACCTGCTTCCCTTCCCAGTAAAACACGATTAATTTCCGGCGGGCAA
Organism: Opitutia bacterium; assembly: GCA_003558065.1. Classification (GTDB taxonomy): domain Bacteria; phylum Verrucomicrobiota; class Verrucomicrobiia; order Opitutales; family T3Sed10-336; genus PXDC01. The sequence goes on from PWMU01000064.1 coordinate 2,462, forward strand.
TCCAGGATTGTCATCAGCGACCGAATTTCTCTCCGGTGTCCGCCACAGCCGCGAAATGAGCTGCCAGGGCGGGATACAGGGCGCGGTAATGCGGATAATAAGCGTCATAGACGGGGCCGGCCTCCCCCGGTTCCGTCCTTCCGGTCAGCTTCAGAACGCTTCGGCAGGCGGAAGGAACATCGGAGTAGACATCGGCGCCCACGCCCGCCAGCAAAGCCGCACCGTAGGCGGCCCCTTCTTCGCAGCCGACCGTGACAATCTCGCTGTGAAAATTATCCGCGAGCAGCTGAAGCCAGAACGGACTTTTCGCGCCGCCACCGGAAGCCCGGACCTCTCCCGTTTTGAGTCCCAGGCCCCGCACCAACTCGAGCGAATCGCGCAGTCCGTAGGTCACCCCTTCGAGAACGGCGCGGGTGAGGTGCGCCCTGGTGTGACGAAGCGTGAGCCCGACGAACACCCCCCGCGCACGGGGGTCGGGATAGGGCGTGCGCTCGCCGCTCAGGTAGGGCAGAAACAGCAGCCCTTCGCAGCCGGCGGGAATTGCCGCCGCCGCTTCGGTCAGCAGGTCGTAAGGATCGCGCCCCTCGCGGCGGGAGCGATCCAGTTCCAAACCGCCGAGCGTGTCCCGGTACCAACGGAAACTGCCGGCCGCGGACAACATCACACCCATGAGGTGCCACTGTCCGGGAACCGCGTGACAGAAAGCGTGCAACCGACCTTCAGGTTCAACCCGGTATTCATTGGAAGCGGCAAAAACAACCCCCGAAGTTCCGAGCGTGACCGAGACCACTCCCGGTTCGACAATCCCGGTCCCGACCGCCTGGGCGGCCTGGTCTCCGGCGCCGCCCACCACGGGCGTCCCTTCCCTGAGGCCCGTCAACCGGGCGGCCTCCGCGTGAACCCGGGCACTCACTTCAGGCGATTCCGTGACTTCCGGCATCCAGTCGGGGGAGATATGAAACGCGGCCAGCATCTCGTCCGACCATTTCCGTGCGGCGACGTCGAGGAGAGAGGTACCCGAGGCATCGGAGACCTCCGTATAGAAGTCGCCGGTCAGGCGATAGCGCAAATAGTCCTTTGGAAGCAACGCCTTGGCGGCGCGGCGGTACACGTCCGGTTCGTTCTCGCGCACCCAGGCAATCTTGGGAGCGGTAAAGCCGGGCAACACGGGGTTGCCCGTCAGTTCGAGAATCCGCTCCGCTCCCACCTGTGCGGTAATTGAAGCACATTGAGGGCCGGTGCGCTGATCGTTCCACATAATGCAGGGCCGGAGCACGGCACCCCCGGCGTCGAGCAGGACCAGCCCATGCATCTGGCCCGTAAGACCGATGCCTGCAATTTCCGAAGCCGCGACTCCGCTCTCACTGAGCACCTCGCCGATGCTCCGGATCGTCGCCCGCCACCAATCATCCGGATTCTGTTCGGACCAGAGCGGCCTGGGGGTGGCAAGCGGATAGTGCGCAACGGCGGAAGCCCGCACCGCACCACCCTCCTCAACGAGCAACGCCTTGCTGCCTGAAGTACCCACATCGATGCCGAGGAGATAGCTCATGGGATGAGAAGGATCCTGGTCCGTACCGAAACCTGAATATGGTTCCCTGTAACCTCAAACAAACTGATTGATAATATTCTCCAGAAACTCCTGGCGGCCGCTGCTGTTGGGATCGACCTCGCCTTTCTCGAGCATGTAGCGCTCGAGTGAGCCGAAATCGGCTTCTCCGCTCTCGATCTGGGCTCCGATCCCGCTGTCCCAGCTCGCATAGCGTTCCCGGACGAAGCTTTTGAGCCTGCCGTCCGCGCGGATAGCGGCGGCGATCTTAAGGCCGCGGGCAAACGTATCCATGCCGGCGATATGCGCGTAGGCCAGATCCATCGGCTCGAAGCTCTCGCGGCGAACCTTGGCGTCGAAATTGAGTCCTCCGCTTGTAAATCCGCCCATCCCGAGCACCCGCAGCATAACCTGGGTCGTCTGGTAAATGTCGGTCGGAAACTGGTCGGTATCCCACCCGAGCAGAAGATCCCCCATGTTGGCGTCGATCGACCCAAGGGCGCCTGCGGCGATGGCGGTTTCCAGTTCGTGTTCCACCGTGTGCCCCGCCAGGGTGGCGTGGTTGGTTTCAATGTTGAGCTTGAAATGATCAAGCAAGTCGTACTCCCGAAGAAAATTCAGGCAAGCGGCGGCATCAGAATCGTACTGATGCTTGGTCGGTTCCTTGGGTTTCGGCTCGATGTAGAACTGCCCTTCAAATCCGATCCTCCGTCTGTAGTCGACAGCCATCCGCAGAAACCGCCCCAGGTGGTCCAGTTCCCGTTTGAGGTCCGTATTGAGAAGGGAGGTATAGCCCTCGCGGCCGCCCCAAAACGTGTAGCCTTCGCCACCCAGTTCATGGGTGATCTCCATGGCTTTTTTGACCTGAGCGGCCGCATAAGCGAAAACGTCGGCGTTGCAGCTGGTGGAAGCCCCGTGCACGAACCGGGGATGGACAAAAAGGCAGGCGGTTCCCCAGAGCAGGCGGATCCCCGTACGCTGTTGCTCCTCCTTCAGAACTTCGACAACGGCGTCGAGATTCCTGTTGGATTCTCTCAACGTCGCTCCCTCGGGAGCCAGGTCGCGGTCGTGAAAGGCATAGAACGGAACGCCCAGTTTCTCCATGAACTCAAACGCCGCCCGGGCCCGGCGCCGCGCATTCTCGACGGACGAGGAGCCGTCATCCCAGGGGCGCGCCGCCGTCCCCACGCCAAAAGGATCACCCAGAGGATTCCGAAAAGTATGCCAGTAAACGACGGAGAAACGCAGATGGTCCCGCATCGTCCTACCCTCGATCACTTCCCCGGGGCTGTAGTGACGGAATGCGAGGGGATTCTTCGAATCGGGACCCTCGTAGGAAATTTCGGGAAGCTCGGGAAAGGCGGGTTGCTCGGGCATAATAACCGAGGTACTAAGGCAGGCAGCTGGCAGGGTCAAGCGCGCGGAGGCGAAGCCGGGTGCCCGCACAGGTTTCAGGAGAGCTGAAAAGCAACCCTCTCCTGAAACCTGCTCCCTGCTGCCTGTGGCCGGCGATCAGCTCGCTTCGCTGGGCTTCGCCTCTTCGGCCACTTCACTGCCGAACGGCAGGGTCACCCGGAGATTGCGGTATTTCGGGAGCCCGGTTCCGGCGGGAATCAGGTTGCCCATAATCACGTTCTCCTTAAAGCCCTTGAGCTCGTCGACTTTGCCCAGTGTCGCCGCATCGGTCAGCACCCGCGTAGTCTCCTGGAAGGACGCTGCGGAAATAAAGCTTTCCGTTTCGAGCGCCGCCTTGGTGATCCCCAGCAGAATCGGTTCCCCTTCGGCCGGCTTTCCCCCGGCCTCCGAGATGCGCTGATTCTCCTCGATGAACGAAGTGCGGTCCACCTGTTCCCCCCAGAACCAATCGGTATCGCCGGGGTCGGAGACACGGACTTTGCGGAGCATCTGATTGATGATAACTTCGATGTGCTTGTCGTTGATCGTCACACCCTGAAGCCGGTAAACCTCCTGGACCTCGGCAATCAGGAAGTCGTAGAGAGCGGTCGGCCCCAACACTTCGAGGATCTCATGCGGATCGGCGGAGCCCTCCGTCAGATGCTGCCCCTTGTGGACCACGTCGCCCAACTGGACCATGATCTGTTTACCGTGAGGAATGAGATGCTCCTCTTCCTCGCCGGTGTCCTGGTTGGTCACAATCAGCTTCTTCTTCCCCCGCACGGTGCCCCCCATCGATACCACGCCGTCGATCTTGGCCATCTCCGTCGCCTCTTTGGGCCGACGGGCTTCGAACAATTCGGCCACCCGGGGAAGCCCCCCGGTGATATCCTTCGTCCTGGAAGCCTGGCGCGGTGTCTTGGCCAGCAAGGCCCCCGAAGAAATCATATCTCCTTCGTTGACCACCACCTGGGCGCCGGTTGGAATCGCGTAAGTCGAAACCGGTTTCCCCTTGTCGTCGCAAATCTGCACCTGAGGATTGAGGTCCTCCTTGTGCTCGATAACGACCGTGGCGATTTGCCCGGTGCTTTCGTCGAGCTCGCGTTTGACGGTAACACCGGAAATCATGTCGTGAAAACGAACCGTCCCGGCCTTCTCGGAGAGAATCGGGATATTGTACGGGTCCCACATCGCGAGCACATCGCCTCCGTTTATGTTATCCCCGTCGGCCACGCTCAACACGGAACCCGCCACGATGTTGTAGGTTTCGAGCTCGCGGTCATCGGTTTCGTCCATGATCCGGATCGTTCCCGTCTTATTGAGAACGATGTTCGATCCTTCCGAAGTGGCTACAAGACGCAGCCCCTTGTAGCGCACGACCCCGGAATGCCGGACGCGAATCTCGGGATTCCGGAAGCCGCTGCTGGCAATTCCCCCGATGTGGAAGGTCCGCATGGTGAGCTGCGTTCCGGGTTCGCCGATGGACTGGGCCGCGATAATGCCGATTGAGGTTCCCGGCTCGACGAGCTTGTTGGTCGCCGGGTTGATTCCGTAGGCCTGCGCGGGAATGCCGTTTTTGGTGCGGCTGGTCAGCGGAGACATCACTTTCACCCGATCAATGCCGGCGTCGTCGATGCGTTCCGCAATCTCCTCAGTAATGAGCTCACCGCTTTTTACGATAAACTCGGACGGATTGAGGGGATCGTGGATATCGTCGCAGGCGGAACGCCCAGCAATGCGCTCGCGAAGGCTGACGATTTCGTCCTCGCCTTCATAAATAGCTTTTTTCCAGATTCCGGCGTGCGTATCGACTTTTTCGTCGGTAATCACCAGATCCATCGAAACGTCACAGAGCTTACGGGTCAGGTAGCCGGCGTCCGCGGTCTTGAGTGCCGTATCGGCCAATCCCTTCCGGGCGCCGTGAGTGGAAATGAAGTATTCGAGCACCGTCAGGCCCTCCCTGAAGGAGGAGAGAATCGGACGCTCGATAATTTCACCCGACGGCTTGGCCATGAGTCCGCGTGTTCCGCAAAGCTGGCGAACCTGCTGACGGTTGCCGCGGGCGCCGGAATCCATCATGAGGAAGACCGGGTTGACCTCATCCTTGCCATCGTTCGATTCGAGTCGTTCGAAGACCGCCTTCGCTATCTGGTCGGTGCCGCCCGTCCAAAGGTCGATGATCTTGTTGTACCGTTCGCCCGGGGTGATGATCCCCTTTTTGTACTGTCCTTCGACCTCGTTGATCTTCTTGCGGGCCTCCTTGACGATCGCCCCCTTATTATCGGGAATGATCATATCGTCGATCCCGATGGAGATCCCCGCCTGTGTGGCGACGCCGAATCCGAGTTCCTTGAGAGCGTCCAGCGTCTGGATGGTACGTTCGCGCCCGGACTCGCGAAACGAGCTCATAATGAGATCTCCCAGCTTGCCCTTGGGAACGGCGGAATTGACAAACCCGATTTCATCCGGCCAGATCTCGTTAAAAATCACCCGCCCGACCGTGGTTCGCAAAATCTTTTTGTCGGGATTACCGAAGAGCGTTTCCTTTCCGTAGTCCGGATTCCTGATGTCGACCCAGTCATGGGTGTGCAGGGCGCCCTCGGCTTGGGCGAGAAGGACCTCCTGTAGATCCCCCGCCAAAGGCACGCGCGTTCCCTTCACAAACGGCTTCTTGGGATTGAGCGTCAGGTAATAGGAACCGAGAACAATATCCTGGGAAGGCGTGAGGATCGGCTTCCCGCTCGAAGGGGAGAAGATATTGTGGGTGGCCATCATGAGGAGTTTGCACTCCATGATGGCTTCCAGCGAAAGCGGCACGTGAACGGCCATCTGGTCCCCGTCGAAGTCCGCGTTATAGGCGGTACACACGAGCGGGTGAACACGAATCGCCTCGCCTTCGATCAAAACCGGTTCAAAGGCCTGAATGGAAAGACGGTGAAGGGTTGGTGCCCGATTCAGAAGGACGGGATGCCCCTTGGTCACCTCTTCGAGAATATCCCAGACCTCCGGCGACCGTTTTTCGATCATCTTTCGTGCGCCGCGCACGGTGTGAACGAAGCCCAGCTCCTTGAGACGACGGATGATAAACGGCTCGAAGAGCACGAGCGCCATCTTCTTGGGAAGCCCGCACTGATGGAGCTTGAGTTCCGGACCGATAACGATCACGGAACGACCGGAATAGTCGACCCGCTTGCCGAGAAGGTTCTGACGGAAACGGCCCTGTTTTCCCTTGAGCATATCGCTGAGGGATTTGAGGGGCCGATTGCCCGCACCGGTAACCGCGCGCCCGTGGCGTCCGTTGTCGAACAGGGCGTCGACGGCTTCCTGAAGCATCCGCTTTTCATTGTGGATGATGACCTCAGGGGTTTTCAACTGGAGGAGATTACGCAACCGGTTGTTTCGATTGATGACGCGCCGGTAAAGATCGTTGAGGTCGGAAGTGGCGAAACGGCCGCCTTCAAGCGGCACGAGGGGACGGAGATCCGGAGGGATCACCGGAACCACGTCCAGGACCATCCAATCGGGCTTGCTCTGGGATTTGATGAACCCCTGGATCACTTTAAGCCGCTTGGAGACCTTTTTCTTGATCTGCTTGGAGCGGGTATTCCGCAAGGCTTCCTGCAGTTCGAGAGCGACGCTCTCGAGATCGAGCCGGGCCAGGACATCGCGCACCGCTTCCGCCCCCATTTTGGCCACGAAGGCATCGTCCCCGTATTCGTCGAGTGCCTGCATGTACTCGCTCTCGGTCAGCAATTGCTTTTCTTCGAGAGGCGTCTTGCCGGGATCCACGACCATGTAGTTCTCGTAGTAGATGACCCGTTCGAGGCTGCGGGCGGTCATGTCGAGAAGCAGTCCAAGCCGGCTGGGCATGCTCTTCAAGAACCAGATATGGGATACCGGAACCGCGAGCTCGATGTGGCCCATGCGTTCGCGCCTTACCCGCGACACGGTCACTTCGACACCGCAACGGTCACAGACCACGTCCTTGTACTTGATGCGCTTGTACTTGCCGCAGGCGCATTCGTAGTCGCGAACGGGACCGAAAATCCGCTGGCAAAAGAGGCCGCCCGGTTCCGGCTTGAACGTCCGGTAATTGATGGTCTCCGGGTTCTTGACCTCTCCCTTGGACCAGGAACGGATGGTGTCCGGCGAGGCGACGCTGATCGTAACACAGTCGTTGCCCTGTTCGTGGTCCATTCCCAGGACCTGTCGTACTTCTTCCGTGCTCATGGTATTCCCCTTTTTTTAATTGCTCTCCTTGAACAGCTTGTTCTTGCGTCCCAGCCGAATATCAAGCCCGAGGCTCTGGATCTCCTTCATCAGAACATTGAAGGATTGAGGCGTGCCCGCGATCAGCGAACTCTCTCCCTTGACCAAAGCTTCGTAGATCTTGGTTCGCCCCTGCACGTCGTCGGATTTGACGGTCAGCAGTTCCTGCAGCGTGTAGGCGGCGCCGTAGGCTTCCAGCGCCCAGACCTCCATTTCCCCAAACCGCTGTCCGCCGTACTGGGCCTTCCCGCCCAGCGGTTGCTGGGTAATAAGGGAATAGGTCCCGACGGCGCGGGCGTGAATCTTGTGCGCGACCAGGTGGTTGAGCTTCAGGATGTACTTGTAACCCACAACGACCTCCTGATCCAGTTTCTCGCCGGTGCGTCCATCGTAGAGGGGACTTTTCCCGCTGACCGGAAGATTCGCCTCCTTCAGGTAGCCGCGCACCTGGGACTCGGCAATCCCGTCGAAAACCGGCGTGGCGATATTGATGCCCAGCTTCTTACACGCCCATCCCATGTGGGTTTCCAGAACCTGCCCGACATTCATCCGTGAAGGAACCCCGAGCGGATTAAGGCACAGTTCGATGGGGGTGCCGTCCGGCAGGAACGGCATGTCCTGTTCCGGGACAATTTTGGCCACGACACCCTTGTTTCCGTGGCGCCCGGCCATCTTGTCCCCGACCTGGAGTTTCTTCTTGGTCGCGATGTAGACTTTGACCTGCTTGATCAGCCCCTGCTCGACGTCTTCTCCGGCCTCGATACTGGAGATCTTGCGCTCCCGCTCGGTCTCGAACTCGTCGAACTTGCTCTGGTAGGAGTTGATGATCTCCATGATCTTGATCCGTACCGGCGAAGGATCGATTTCGATGTGTTTCGATACCGTCGCCAGTTTGCGCAGGAGCGTTTTGGTGATCTTGCGGTTGGCGGGGATGATCACCTCGTTGGTTTCCGAGTTGATCACGTCGAGCGGAATCTTTTCGCCAAGCAGAATGTTCGACAGCGCCTCGGTCAGACTGTCACGCAGCTTGTCCATTTGCGTGCGATACTCTTCGTTGATCTGCTTGATCTGTCGGCGGCGGTCCGACGGGCTGAGGGCCTCCTTCTCGGAATCGAGCCGGCTGGACACCTTCACATCCATGACAATTCCCCCGACGCCGGAAGGCACCACGAGAGAAGTGTCTTTAACATCGGCCGCCTTCTCGCCGAAGATGGCCCGCAGGAGCTTCTCTTCGGGAGCGAGTTCGGTTTCGCTCTTCGGCGTGATCTTGCCGACAAGTATGTCGCCCGGCTTGACCTCCGCACCGACGCGGATCACGCCGTCGTGATTGAGGTTCTTGAGGGCTTCTTCCCCGACGTTGGGAATGTCGCGGGTGATCTCCTCGGGCCCGAGCTTGGTATCGCGGGCGGTAACTTCAAATTCCTCAACGTGAATCGAAGTGAAAATATCATCCTTGAGCACGCGATCGCTGATCAGAATCGCGTCCTCGAAATTGTAGCCGCTCCAGGGCATGAAGGCAACCAGGAGATTCCGGCCGATGGCGAGTTCCCCCTTATTGGTGCACGCCCCGTCGGCGAGGACATCCCCTTTCTTGACCTTTTGCCCCTTGCTGACAATCGGCTTCTGGGTAAAGCAGGTGCCCGCGTTGGAACGCATGAACTTGCGCAGTTCGTAAACGTATATCTCGTTTTTCGGATCCGACTTCGGATTCCGTTCGAATCGGGCCGGCAGGGAGCCGTCTTTGCTCACGACAATCTTTCTGCTGTCGACATAGGCCACCTTGCCCGCCGCGAGCGCGGTCACGACCGTCTTGGAGTCGCGGGCGACCCGGTCCTCGATGCCGGTGCCGACAAAAGGCGCCTCGGTCTGGAGGAGCGGAACAGCCTGCCGCTGCATGTTCGAGCCCATCAGGGCACGGTTCGCGTCGTCGTGTTCCAGGAACGGAATGAGACCCGCCGCGACCGAAACCAATTGCTTCGGCGAAACGTCCATGTAATGCACTTCCTTCGGATCGACCTCAAGAAAGTTTCCACGGTGACGCACGGTCACGCGGCCCTTGAAATTGCCCTTGTCGTCTATTTCCGAATTGGCCTGGGCGACAACCTGATTTTCCTCCTGGTCCGCCGTCAGGTAATCGACTTTTTCGCTCACCCGCCCTTTCTCACACCGGCGGTACGGCGTCTCGATAAAGCCGAACTCGTTGATCCGGGAATAAATGCTGAGCGAGTTGATCAGTCCGATATTCGGACCTTCCGGAGTCTCAATCGGGCAGATGCGCCCATAGTGCGACGGATGCACGTCGCGGACCTCGAACCCGGCGCGCTCGCGATTGAGGCCGCCCGGGCCCAGGGCACTAAGCCGGCGTTTATGGGTCAGTTCGGCCAGCGGATTGATCTGGTCCATGAACTGGGAGAGCTGACTGCGCGCAAAAAAGTCTCGCACCACCGTGCTCAGCGCCTTCGGGTTGATGAGTTTCTGCGGCGTGATTGAATCCGCGCTCTGGTCGTACAGGGTCATGCGCTCGCGGACGAGGCGCTCGGTGCGGGCGAGTCCGATCCGGCACTGGTTGGCCAGAAGCTCGCCGACGGTACGCACCCGGCGGCTGCCGAGGTGGTCGATGTCGTCGATGAAGCCTTCGCCCTTTCGGAGCTGCTGAATCAAGTACTTGGTCGCCTCGATGACGTCGGTTCCGTTGAGCGTGCGCTCCTCGAGTTCCGTGTCCAGATTGAGCTTCTGGTTCATCTTGTAACGCCCCACACGGCCGAGATCGTAACGTTTCGGATCGAAAAAGAGCCTCTTGAGGAGGGCCTTGGCATTCGCCGTGGTTGGCGGTTCGCCCGGACGCAGGCGTTTGTAAACTTCCTTCAGAGCCTCTTCCTCATTGCGAGTCGGGTCCTTCTTCAGGGCACGGATAATCGCCCCTTCGTCCGCGGAGGTGTCGATAACCCGGAGGGTTGGAATATCACTTTTTTCCAGCTGACGCAGAATCGCCTTGGTCAAGGGTTCGAACGCCCGCGCCAGCACGACGCCCTTCTGGGCATCGATGGCATCCTCCACAAGGACGAAGGAACTGACGTTGTCTTTCTTGAGGGCGTCGTTGGTCGACAATTCCTCGATCGAGTAAAAAAGCCCGAGAATGTCGATGTCCGAACTGTACCCCATCGCGCGGAGCAATGTGGTAATCAGGAACTTACGGCGCCGTCGGCGACGGTCGAGGTAGACGTAGAGCAGGTCGTTGTTGTCGAACTGCACTTCCAGCCAAGTCCCCCGGTCCGGGATGATCCTGTAGGAATACAGGGGTTTTCCCGTGGTGTGCAGCGTTTTCTCGAAACAGATTCCCGGCGAACGGTGCAACTGACTGACAATCACGCGCTCGGCCCCGTTGATGATGAAGGAGCCCCGCTCGCTCACCATCGGAAGTTCGCCCATGTAGATTTCCTCGTCCTTGATGAAATCTTCCTCCCGCAAGCGGAGTTTGACGTACAGGGACACCGCGTAGGTCATGCCCTCGCGAATGCATTCGATCTCACTCGTCTTGGGCCCGACCACGTTGTACGAAACGTATTCCAAAACGCAGCGTCCGTCGTAGCTCTCAATCGGAAACACTTCACTAAACACCCCTTCCAGGCCGACCGGCTTTCGCTGGTTGACCGGCAGGTCCTTCTGCAGGAACTCCAGGTAGGAATCCAACTGGTTTTGGATCAGGTTGGGAGGCGGAATGATTTCCTTGAGCTTACCAAAGTTGATTCGGTCCGACATGGTGCTTGGAGATGAGATTAAACGTTGCAGAACAGGAAAGCGGCCCGAGCAGACGAGGCGCGGGCCGCTGAAAAAAGAGGGCCGGAGACGCGGCCGCTCGAAAAGAGGTTTCCGGCCGGCATCGGGCACAAGGGCTCACGTAGGAAAAACGGCCGCGGTTTTCCCCATTTTAGACACAATAAACGGATTGGCAACGAAAACGGAAGCGGAAGCCCCACCCCGCAGGGAGGAAGCTCCGCTTCGTTTCCTTTGGTTTGCCCGGTACTGTTATTCAAACTTGTGCGTCGTTCGATGCCTGCTGGATGTAGGTTGATAAAATGGGCGGCCTCGTTCCGCTGATGACAGGAGGACCGAAAAACGGTTACTTGACTTCGACTTCGGCGCCGGCGGCTTCGAGCTTCTTCTTGAGCTCTTCGGCTTCTTCCTTGTTCACGCCCTCTTTGACCGGCTTGGGAGCGCCTTCGACGAGATCTTTCGCCTCTTTCAGTCCCAGACCGGTGGCCGCGCGAACTTCTTTGATGCTGGCGATCTTGTTGCTGCCGGCAGCCTTCAAAATGACGTCAAACTCGGTTTTCTCCTCTTCGGCGGCGGCTTCTCCCCCCCCACCGGCAGGAGCGGCCGCGGCGACAGGAGCGGCGGCGCTGACGCCCCACTTTTCCTCGAGTTCCTTGACGAGGCCGGCAATTTCAATGACGGACTGGTTGCTGAGCCAATCGATGACTTGTTCTTTCGTGATATCTGACATGTTAGTGTTTCCTCGAACGGGTTAGCGTTCCGTTGGGAACGTTTAAGAGACTCGCTCCTAACTCGGTTCCTTGGATGTTATGGTTTTCGGTTTCTTTGCAGGGTCTCCGGGACGCCGCAAAGGAAAGACTGAGTGATTATCCGGCTTCCTGTTCCGTTTTTGCTTTAAGAACATTCAACAGAGCCACAGGGGTCGCATTGAAAACGGTGACAGCCCGTTGAGCCGGCGTGTTAAAGAGGCTGAGAAGCTGCGCCTGGAGTACTTCGAAGGAGGGAAGATCGGCCAGTTGCTGCACCTCTTCGGCGTTGAGCATCCGGTCTCCCCAGACGCCCGCCTTGACATCAACCTTCTCCTTCTCCTTGAAAAATTTCTTGAGAATCTTGGCAACACCGGAAGGATTCTCTCCGCCGACCACGATGGCGACCGGGCCCTTCAGGTGCTCGTGCAGGTCCGGCAGTTGCTTTTCCTTCGCGGCCACGTTCAGGATGCTGTTCTTGACCACGTGAAATTCGGCATTTTCGGCGGAAAGATCGCGTCGCAGCGCGGACACCTCCTCGACCGTGATTCGCCGGTAATCCGCCAGAAAGAGGTAGTCGGATTTCGACAAGTGCCGGGCAACCTCTTCAACCAGGTATTTTTTTTCAGGTCTCATGCGTTGGAATCTCCTTTAAAACTTTGCGAATTCAGCCGAATCGAGTTTGACCGAAGGACTCATGGATGCCGTAAGCGCCGCACTCTTGATAAACCGGCCTTTCACGCTTTCAGGCTTGGCCCGGCCCAGCGTTTCCAGAACGGTGTTGGCGTTCTCAATCAATTGCTCGCCCGAGAACGAGCGCTTCCCCACTACGACAGCCACATTGGCGGTTTTATCCATCTTGAACTCCACCCGGCCCGCTTTCACCGCCTGAATCGCCGCAGGGACGTCGTCGGTCACGGTACCCGACTTGGGATTGGGCATCAGGCCCTTCGGACCGAGCACCCGCGCCACGGTGCGCACCTCCCGCATCGCCTGGGTCGTCGCAATCGCGACATCGAAGTCCAGCCACCCTTCGGCTACCTTTTCGATCATATCCTTGAGCCCGGCATGATCGGCGCCCGCCTGGAGCGCGGCGTCGACATCCTCCGTGAAGACGAGTACCCGGACTTCCTTGCCACTGCCGTGCGGTAGGGCCACGGTCCCACGTACCATCTGGTCGCTCTGGCGGGGATCGACCCAGAGGTGAAACGAAAACTCCACGGTTTCGTCGAAATTGGCGGGAGGGAATTTACCGAGGAGCTCGACCGCATCCTTGAGGGAATAAGTTTTGCTTAAGTCAGTGACCTCGAGGGCCTTCCTGTAACGTTTGCTTAATTTAACCATGTTCTATGTGCAGTTCGTGCGCCGGTAAGGCTCCTGCGTAGACGATTTCCCGTATAAAAACGATCGCTCAATCGACAACCTCGATACCCATGCTTCGCGCTGTGCCGGCGATAACGGCAAAGGCGGCCTCATCGTTGGAGGCATTGATATCGTTCCGCTTGGTCTCGACGATCTCCATCACCTGTTTTCTTGTCACTTTCCCCGCTTTGTCCCGGTTCGGAACCGCGGAGCCCTTCGCCAGACCGGCAGCCTTCTTCAGGAGCACAGGCGCCGGCGGCGACTTGAGAATGTAGGTAAAGGATTTGTCCGCGTAGACGGTGATCACCACCGGCAGGATCAACCCCGCCTGATCCTTGGTCTTGGCGTTAAAATCCTTGCAGAAGGCCATGATATTCACACCTTGCGCGCCGAGAGCGGGTCCCACCGGGGGGGCCGGATTAGCCGCGCCCGCCGGAAGCTGCAGTTTAATAATTCCTGTTACTTTTTTTGCCATCGCTTAAATCAACTTGTAGCTCGTTCAACCTGCCAATATTCCAGCTCCACCGGGGTAAAGCGCCCGAAAATCGAAACCGACACCTTGAGTTTTCCCCGGTCGGGATCGATTTCGTCGATCCGTCCCGTCAGGTTGAGGAATGGACCGTCGGTGATTTTGACCTCCTCGCCAATCTCGAACTGGACCTTCGGAACCTCCTTGCCGACGGCATCATCAACCTGCTTCTGGATGCGTTCGATCTCCGCGGCACGCAACGGTGTCGGGCGGGTGCCGCCGACGAAATTGATTACGCCGGAAGCCTCGCGGACAAAGTACCAGGCCTTGTTGATCAGCTTGTCATTTTCGTCGTAGAGCCGCATCTTGATAAAGACGTAGCCCGGATAGAACTTCCGCACCTTCTGGGTTTTCTTGCCGTGTTTGACCTCCGAGACGGTCTCGGTCGGCATGAGCACCTCATGAATGTAGTCGTCAAGTTCCTCCTGGGTCTTGTGTTTCTCGATGTAAGCTTTTACCTGGTTCTCTTTCCCTGAAAGAGTCTGAACCACGTACCAGCCGACGCCGCTCTGTGTGGAAGATTCGGTCATAACCCTCAGCCCGCCACCCAACTCGTAAACAGATTGACGATCTGAAAAAGCGAAAAATCCGCAATACTGGTGAAAACGCCAAGGATCCCCACGGCGATCACCACCACAATGGTCGAATCTTTCAACTCGGACCTTGTGGGCCAGGTCGCCTTTTTCAGCTCGATCATGGTCTCGCTGAAGAAGATACGGATACTGCGAAAGGGATTCTTCATAAAAAGGGAAAAGTGGCAGGACAGGAGGGACTCGAACCCCCAACCGACGGTTTTGGAGACCGCTACTCTACCAATTGAGCTACTGTCCTACGCTTGGAGGAGATACAAAATGTCCAACAATCCTCCGGCCCGGTCAAATGGTCGGGTCAGTTTTACTCGATAATGTCGGCGACACGGCCGGCGCCGATAGTGCGTCCGCCCTCGCGAATCGCGAAACGTTGCCCCTTCTCCATTGCGATCGGATTGATCAGCTCGATTTCGACACTGACATTGTCGCCCGGCATGATCATCTCAACGCCCTCGGGAAGCTGGACGGTGCCGGTCACGTCTGTGGTACGGAAGTAGAACTGGGGCCGGTATCCGTTAAAGAAAGGCGTGTGGCGACCGCCCTCGTCCTTGTTCAGGACGTAAACCTCGGCCTTCGCCTTCTTGTGCGGAGTGATCGACTTGGGAGCCGCAAGGACCTGACCGCGTTCAATATCGTCCTTTTCAACACCCCGGAGCAAAACGCCGACGTTGTCGCCGGCCTGGCCCTGGTCGAGCATTTTACGGAACATTTCGACACCGGTCACAACCGTGTTGCGGGTCTCACCGAGGCCGACAATCTGGATGTTGTCGCCGACCTTGACGATGCCTCGCTCGATACGTCCCGTAGCCACAGTGCCGCGGCCGGTGATCGAGAAAACGTCCTCGACGGACATGAGGAACGGCTTGTCGATTTCGCGCTCAGGCTCGGGGATATCCTTGTCGATCGCGTCCATCAGCGCCTGGATGGCGGCTTTGCCCTCATCCTTGCCCTCGAGGGCCGCCAGGGCGGAACCCCGGACGATAGTGATGTTGTCCCCGTCAAAATCGTACTTGGAGAGGAGCTCGCGAATCTCCATTTCGACCAGGTCAAGCAACTCCTCGTCGTCAATCAGGTCGACCTTGTTCAGGAAGACAACGATGTTGGGAACGCCGACCTGACGAGCCAGGAGGATGTGTTCCCGGGTCTGGGGCATCGGACCGTCGGCCGCGCTCACCACGAGAATCGCACCGTCCATTTGAGCGGCACCCGTGATCATGTTCTTAACGAAGTCGGCGTGACCCGGGCAATCGACGTGCGCATAGTGCCGGTTATCGGTCTCGTACTCCACGTGGGACACGGCAATCGTCAGGATCTTGGACGCGTCGCGGACGGTACCACCCTTGGCAATGTCCGAATAGGACTTGATCTCTGCATAGCCTTTTTCGGACTGCACCTGGAGGATGCTGGCGGTCAGCGTGGTTTTGCCGTGGTCAACGTGACCGATCGTGCCGACGTTAACGTGCGGTTTCGTTCTTTCGAATGTTCCTTTTGCCATTTAAGTGTGTATCGTTGATTGTTTGCTTTTGTTAAAAAGCGGTTGAGGGTGGTGAAACCGGAGCCCTTGACCGGATTTGAACCGGTGACCTCGTCCTTACCAAGGACGTGCTCTGCCAACTGAGCTACAAGGGCAGACTCCGAATCGTCCCCTTCGAGCGCATCCAAAGAATAGGAAAAGAATGAATCTGAAAAATCCGGATATCCCCGTCAATCTTTTTTCATTAAAAAATTTGCTCGCCCCTGATGAAACGGGCGAGCCCGAGCGCCGTTTTGTTACCGCTGCCCGCCCAAGCGTTGGTGTGGCGAAGCAGCCGCAATTCCGGAACCTGCTCCCGGGAAAAAGCCGGGGGGGCTCGGGATGTCGAGGCCGCCCGGCGGAATACCCGGCGGATCAGCCCATTCTCTCGATAATGGCGTCGGCGAATGCGGAACACTTGACTTCCCGGCTGCCTTCAATCATCCGGGCAAGATCGTAGGTCACGACCCCTTCGGCCAGTGTTTTTTCCAGGCCCGCAATGAGTGCGTCGGCGGCTTCGTCCCAGCCCATATGACGGAGCATCATTTCCCCCGATAGAATGACAGACCCAGGGTTGACTTTGTCCTGGCCAGCATACTTTGGCGCGGTACCGTGGGTCGCCTCGAAGATCGCATGACCGGATTCGTAATTTATATTGCCGCCCGGAGCAATTCCGATTCCGCCGACCTCGGCGGCAAGCGCGTCGGAAATGTAGTCCCCGTTCAGATTCAGGGTCGCGATGACCTCGTAGTCCCCCGGCCGTGTCAGGATTTGCTGCAGGAACGCGTCCGCAATCACGTCCTTGATCACGATGCCGCCGGGCAACTGGCACCAGGGGCCGCCGTCGATCTCTTTGGCCCCGAATTCGTTCCTGGCCACTTCATAGCCCCAGTCCCGGAAAGCGCCCTCGGTGAACTTCATGATGTTCCCCTTGTGCACCAGGGTGACACTCTTCCGCCCCTGATCGATGGCGTACTGGATAGCGGCCCGCACGAGCCGGGCGGTTCCTTCCCGGGATACGGGCTTGATCCCGAAACCGGCTGAGTCGGGAAACCGCACTTTCTTATAGAGGGCGGGGAATTTATCCTTTAAAAACGCCTTGAGCGTTTCCGCCTCTTCGGAACCCTCCTTGAATTCAATACCCGCGTAGATGTCCTCGGTGTTCTCGCGGAATATCGCCATGTCGACGTCTTCGGGACGTTTGAGCGGGGTCTGGATCCCATTGAAATAACGGACCGGCCGAAGGCAGGTGAAGAGATCGAGTTCCTGGCGGAGCGCGACATTAAGGGAGCGAATTCCCTCGCCCACGGGGGTTGTGAGGGGCCCCTTGATGCCGACACGATAGTCCCGAAACGCCGTCAGCGTATCAGCCGGAAGCCATTCGCCGTACTTGTTATTGGCCTTTTCGCCGGCGAACACTTCGAACCAGATGATTTCTCTGGAACCGCTGTAGGCGGTTTTCACCGCGGCATCGAGTACTCGCCTGGAAGCCGCCCAGATATCGGGGCCGGTGCCGTCGCCTTCGATGAAGGGAATCACCGGACGGTCCGGAACCGTCAGCCGGCCCTCGCCGAACGTAATCTTGTCGCCTTGTGGAGGTGTCAGTTCTTTATAGGACATAAATGGATCTCTTTCAGGTTCTGATCTAACCGGTCGCGAGCTCGCGACGGGCGGTCACTGCAACGATGCGCAGAACCTGTTCATGCGTTCAACGCCTTTTTCCATGACCTCATCCGAAACCGCGTAGCTCAATCGCACATAACCTTCGGCTCCGAACGCCACCCCGGGCACCACGGCCACCTTTTCCTTTTCCAGGAGGGCCGAGGCGAAATCCGTCGAGTTCATTCCGAGCTCGGATATCCTCGGGAAAAGGTAGAAGGCGCCCTGGGCGAGCAGACATGTCACGCGGGGCACTTCACCGAGACCGGCATGGAGCGCCTTTCTTCTTCCGTCGAAAACCTCAAGCATCGCGGCGACCGCCTGCGACGCCTCCTTCGGCTGCCGGAGGGCCTCGAGCGCGCCATACTGGGCAAAGGTTGTCGCGTTCGACGTGGTCTGGCTCTGCAAATCGGCAACCGCCTTCGCCACGCCGGGGGGAGCGGCCATCGTTCCCAGGCGCCAACCGGTCATGGAGTAGGTTTTGCTGAATCCCGAAACCGTGATCACCGAACGCGCCGCCTCTTCACCGAACGAGGCCGGGCTGCAATGACGGGCCCCATCATAGAGAAGCTGTTCGTAGATCTCATCCGAAAGGATGTAGATGTTGTGCCGCAACGCCACCTCGACCAGTTTCTCCAGCTCTTCGCGCGAATACACGGCCCCGGTCGGGTTGGACGGACTGTTGAGGATCAGAAGCCGGGTGCGGGAGGTTATCGCCTTCGCAAGCTGTTCCGGGGAGAGACGGAACTCCCGTTGGTCCCCCGTGGCCAGAATCTTCGGCTCCGCACCCGCCAGCTTGACCATCTCGGGATAGCTCACCCAGTAGGGCGAGGGGATCAGGACTTCATCTCCCGGGCTGCACACGGACAAAATCGCCAGGTAGCAGGAATACTTGCCCCCCGGGCTTACGATCACCTGGGACGGTTCCAACCGGGAGAACCCGTTGACCGCAACCCAACGTTCCGCCAATTTCTCCCGCAACTCCGGGATGCCCGCTGCCGGCGCGTACTTCGTCCTGCCTTCACGCAACGCGCGAATAGCCGCCTCTTTGATAAATTCAGGCGTATCGAAGTCCGGTTCTCCAGCGCCAAAACCGCAGACGTCCTCACCCGCCGCTTTTAATGCCTTCGCCTTGGCGTCGACCGCCAGGGTCGGGGAAGGCGAAATGTTCATTGCCCAGGTGGAGAGTGTTTTGTCGATTGGTGTGGCCATGGCGCAAAAGACCATCAGACGTACCGAAAGCCTGCCCCGGAATCAAGCCTTTGTTTCCAGTCATAAAAAAAGGGAACCGGTTGCGACGTTTCCGCAAACGGTCCCCCCCTAACGCCGGTTCGGCGCTTGGATTTTCACCTGAGAAGCCGACAGGCCATGCCACCCGTTGTTTAAACCGAACAGGCGGCCAAAAAAAAAATGGCTGCCGGCTCACCGGTTCCCGTACGGGAACCCGTAAGCCGTGTCCAGGATGATTATCTCCTCCTTCTGGCTGTCTTCTTCGCTTTCGCTTTCTTTGCTGCGGTTTTCTTTTTTGCCGTCTTTTTGACAGCTTTCTTCTTCGCTGCCTTCTTAGTGGCCGTCTTCTTCTTTACGGCCTTCTTGACCGTCTTTTTCTTCGATGCCGCTTTCTTCGCGGTCTTCTTTTTGACCGCCTTTCTCGCCACCTTCTTGGCTGCCGTCTTCTTCACGGTCTTCCGTGCCTTGCCGGCGACCTTTTTCTTAACGGTCTTCTTTTTTGCGGTTTTCTTCCTCACTTGTTTTTTCACCATTTTTCCTTTCTTTGCGGTTTTAGTCCCGCCTGCAGTCGCAGGCAGTTCCGAAAGAGCTTCCAAAGCCGCGCGCAACAACTCGCCAACACTGGTCTTCTTTTGCCGGGAAACTTTTAACAGCTCCCTCTTTTGATCGGCATCGATCCTGACCGAGATCTGCCGGTGAGCCTTGTCGTCGCTCTTATAGCTGGAGAAGTTGTATCGATGTATCGCGTTCCGGATGACTTCGCTGTTGGAATCCAATCCCGATTTCCTGCGATACTCATCCACTTTCTTCAATAAGCTTTCGCTCAAATCAAAAGTGAGCGGAGCTCTGACATTAGATTTTTTTCCGGGCATGATTAATGGGAGCTGAGGTTAGGTTCTCTATCGTTTTTTTATTTAATTTTGTTTCAGACGATGCCTGCCAAAAATCTCTTGGTAATGAAAATTAAATACATATCTTATATTTTTCAATACTAAAATTATAAGAAAATTTCATGGCTGCTTCTATTGATTTGGTAAGGTCACCTGATTCAATACACCGACATTTTGAAGGACTCCCTTTCACTTGCGAAGTCCCCGGCCACCCTCTTCCGCGCCGACAAAAAAGGGATTGCGCCAAAAGGAATTCTGTCCTGTAAGTAGGAGATCATTTGACATCAACCGCCAGAACATCTCACGAATTCCAAACACACCACCATGGCAACCGTTCGACTTGAAAAACTCGCCAAAATCTTCCCGGGCGGCAAAGGCCCGGATGTTCGCGCCGTCAACAGCATCGACCTGACTATTCAGGACCGTGAGTTCATGGTGCTGGTCGGCCCCTCCGGCTGCGGCAAGTCGACCACGCTTCGGATGATCGCGGGGCTCGAGGAGATCTCGGATGGAACCGTCTCCATTGACGACAAGGTGGTGAATAATGTTCTGCCGAAGAACCGGGACATCGCGATGGTCTTCCAGAATTACGCCCTGTACCCGCACATGACGGTTTTCGACAACATGGCTTTCGGGTTGAAACTACGGAAGTTCCCCAAGAACGAAATCCAGGACCGGGTGAACGAAGCCGCCAACATCCTCGGGATCCGCGAACTGCTGAACCGCAAACCGAAGGCGCTCTCCGGCGGTCAACGCCAGCGGGTCGCGGTGGGCCGGGCCATCGTCCGTCATCCCAAAGTGTTCCTGCTGGATGAGCCGCTCTCCAACCTCGACGCCAAGATGAGGGTCTCCATGCGGACGGAGATCTCCAAACTACACGCCCGTCTTGCCGCAACAATGATCTACGTGACCCACGACCAGGTCGAAGCCATGACCATGGGAGACAGGATCACGGTGATGAAGGACGGCGACATTATGCAGGTCGCCAAGCCCCTGGACCTCTACAACCATCCCGAGAACATCTTCGTGGCCAGCTTTATCGGCAGCCCGCCCATGAACCTTTTCAAGGGGAAGCTCGTGCGTGAAGGCAACAGCGTCCTCTTCGTCGAAGACAACAACGAGGAGGAAACGCGACTGCGGTTCCACCTCGACGACAACCTGGCGCGCAAGGGTGCGGAGTACATCGACAAGCCGATCATCTTCGGTATTCGCCCGGAAGACATCAACGACACCCTCACCGTCGCATCGCCGGACCCGAGACACACGATCAAAGCGCGCGTCGAAATCTCCGAGCCGATGGGCTCCGAAACCTACCTTTACCTCGACTCCGGAGCGAACTCATTCATCGCGCGGGTGCGCAGTACCGACCGTTTCGAGATCAACTCGCGCATCAATCTGACCTTGTCGATGGAACGCGGGCATTTGTTCGACCCGGAATCCGATAAGGTCCTCAAGTAGCTCGGGGCGTTGGGGCGTCCGGGGTTCAGTGTTCAGGTATCGGGAGGTCGGCCGGCATCCCGATATCACGAACGGCGGTGTCAAACAAGTCCGCCCCCCTTTCGGCAGGCACGGCATTGAAGTCGTCGTTTCGAACGCCCCGAAGCGGAGATGCCGCATCGGGTGGAAAGCGAAACCAGAACCCTGCGGCCTGCTCGCCGCTTACTCGGCGCGAATCGGCGGCACCTCGGTCAGCACCTTCGCCGAGATAATATCGTAGGCCTGCTGCGGAGTCTCGACCCACTCACGGCACATCCGTTTGATGTGGTCGGAAACCTGCCGGCCGTTACAAATCAGCATGGTGGACACCTCAACCGAATACCCGGCCAGGACATCGACATCGGCATCTCCAACGAAAATCACATCGGAACTTGCCAGCGAAAGCTCGTCGAGAATGTGGGTGAGCCCCTCGGGGTCCGGCTTGTGTGTGGCGAAATCGTCGCCACACACGACCAGTTGGAAATACTTCCACCACTTGTTCCCTGTCAGGATCTCGGAAGTGGTTTCCCGGTCACGTCCCGTCCAGAGGGCGACTTTGGTGCGCGATTTCAAGAGCTGCCCAAGAAGCTCCTCGGCTCCCTCGAAGGGCTCGATCACGTTCTTGTGCTCTTCGTTGTAACGAAGCAAACGGTCCATCGCCTCGGGCAAATGCCGGTCCTCCCCGAGAATATTCCGGAGGCACACATCAGCCGGCCCACCCAACCGGGCAACGATCTCCTCCTGAGTGGGCTCCAATCCGAACCTCTTAACCGCGTGGGCAAACGCGGCCACCACCATGGGCATGCTGTTGACGAGCGTTCCGTCGAGATCAAATACAACTCCTAATTTCTCCTGGGGGCTAAGCATACGTATCAGTTTGTGAAAATAATATTCGCCTGAATGAGCGGGTGATCAGTTCACCCGGGAAAAACGATCGGGATCGAGTTCGGGAAGCTCGTCCGCCAGATTCCGGGGATCGAAAGCCGAAGAAGGCAGGTCCACATTCATCGCCGCCCGCTCCACCTGAAAGCGGGTCTTGTCCCGCGTCCGTTCATCCCTCAGGTCGATTGTTTTAACGATCCACTCATCCTGCACTTTCTTAAAGTCGATTACCGAAAAGACCCGGTTCGGCTCGTTGGCCTCATCCAGACTTTCCGCGCGAAAAAGCGCCTTGAATTCGGAATCGAGGTAAATCTGAACGGATGAAAGGCCGGAATGCTCAGCCCGAAAGCTTTCCGGAGGATTCATGCGAAAGACATGGCAGGGACGGCCCCTCACCCGGTAGACTCCTTCGTAATCGAAATCCTCCCAGAATACAAAGGGCATTTGCAGGTCGAACGGCGTGTAATCCGTACCCATTATCGGCAGAAACCAGTCTTCCTTCCGGACCCGGCTGACCGCATACCCCTCGTCATCACCGGGAACCGCTTTCCATATCGCACGCTTGGTCCCATTCTGAACCAACAGGCGAATCCGGTTTTCCGGATCGTCTCTCGCCTCGATTTCGAACAAAGTCACGGGCCCCCATTGATTGCGACTGCCCCACATCCGCCCGTCGTAGAGGCGTTCCGCTCCCCGGAGCGGCATGGTACGCAACCGGAATTCGAATTTGTAGCCGGCCTGTATGCCCATTCGCCGAAACTCATCCAGAAAGGCGGTGCCTTTCGCACGATCCAGTTCCTCGACGGGATCGATCCTGTCGGTAATCCTCCGCTGGGCCGAACCATCAGCAGCCGGCCAAAGGAAAGCCGGTATTAACAGGCAAAGCAGATAGAAAGACTGGTGTCGAAACATCATTACGGCTGCGATCCCCGCCGCGGGCAGGGATTCGAAGTTAACTGGAAACCGGCGGGCGTCCCCTCTTGAACTATCCGCGGTCTTCCTCCGCCTCCGGATCGTCCGGACCTGTATCCTCGGCGCCGGGTTCATCAGGCGCTTCATCCGGGACATCCATGTCCTCAATGAGCTCCCCGGGACTCCCGGTCACCGGGTCTGTGGGGTCCAAGGGCACTTCCGCTTCACCGGCTTCCTCCTGTTCCTCCGGTGGCGTGATTTCCTCAATTCCCCGCGCCGGCCGGTCAGCCTGATAGCGCTGGTGCTGGTGAGCCAGGTAGATACCGAAACTCATGATAAAAAAGATCACTGAACAATAGATGGTTCCTTTTCTCAACACGGTGTTCGTCTCCGCCCCAAATGCGGATTCAGCGGCGCCCCCGCCCATGGCGGCGCCCATGCCTCCGTCCGTCTTCGCCTTCTGCATCAGGATGATAAGAATCATAAAGAGGCTGACCATGACAAGGACGACGGTTGATATTGCGATCAGGAAAGTCATAAGAAACGTTTTGAAAAGGAAAAAAGGGCTAGGCTGCCGTCTTGCCCCATCGGGTGCAAGTCGAAAAAACAGCGCCCCGCCGAAATCCGAAATTGTGGCAGGGCGCCCGAAAGAATCATCAGACCCCTTCCACTTGATGCGACAGGAAACAGGCGATCCCGGTTCCACCTAAGGAGTCCCGATTGGACGCCGACGGACGCCTCCTTACCGGCGAGCCGTCTCCGGGTCTAAGCCTCCTGCAGGGATCCTGCCGGCGGATCGATTTCTTAAAGAGAAAATTTCACGGCAAAAGGAGTGGGACATTTTGATTTCGAATGAATTTCCGAAAAAAATACCATCGTTATTCCGCTCCAATTTCGTGCTTCTTCATCAATCCATTAAATCCCCGGAGCCTTATGCCCCTGTCTAAACATGACATTTCCCTCCGTTAGCAGCCTGTCGTGCTTAGCCGGCAGGCTGCTAGCCGACGTGGGAATCGTTGACTCCGAGTTTTTCCAAAAGGCGTGTCAGATCCTCGTTGCCAAAATACTCGATGATCAGTTTCCCCTTCTTGGGTGAATGCTTGAGCTCGACGCGCGCATTCAAGGTGGAAGAGATCCTCTTTTCAAGGTCGCGTACCGCCGAAGCCTCCGAGGCCGGCGCCTCCCGCGAATTGCCGGAGGAGTTCCTCCTCGGCCGGCGAAGCTCCTCGACCGCCTTTTCCAGAGCCCTGACGCTCAATCCGCCCTCGATCACCCTCCGGGCCAACAGCACCCGGGACTGACTGTCCTCAACCCCGAGGAGCACCTTGGAGTGCCCGATGGACAGCAGGCCCCTCGAAAGGTAGCCCTGGATTTCCTGTTCGAGTTGAAGCAAGCGAAGCCCGTTCGCGATCGTTGCCCGGCCCTTGCCGACACGTTCCGCCACCGCCTCCTGGGTCAGATCGAAATCACGCATCAGGCTCGAATAGCCCATCGCCTCCTCGATCGGGTTGAGGCCCTCCCGCTGAAGGTTCTCTATCAGGGAAATCGACGCCGACGAAGCATCGCTGGCCTCGATCACGCGGGCGGGAACGCGTTTCATCTTGAGTTGCTGGCAGGCTCTCCAGCGGCGTTCTCCGGCAATCAACTGGAAGCGGTCTCCCACCAGGCGCACCACGATCGGCTGGAGGAGCCCCTCCGAGCGAATGCTGTCCATCAACTCCTGCAGATGCCCTTCGTCGAAATCCTTCCGCGGCTGATACGGGTTGGGGTCGATCCTGGACACGGAAACCTCGCGGTAGCCGGACACCTCCACCTCGCCGGGAGCGGGCGCCGAATTGGGAACGGCCTTCACTTTGCTTTTCCCGCTCGGAACCGGCTTCACGGTATTGCCGGGTTTTTCGGCCTGCGCTCCCCGTCCCCCGGCATTCTTATCAGAAGACCCCGAACCTCCGGAAATCAATCCGCCCAACCCGCGTCCCAGTCTCGATTTCGAACCTGCCATGGATCAATTCCGCTGCGGAATAAACAGAGTCTGTCCGACCTGCAGGCGATCCGGATTTTCGATGCGGTTGGCATTCCGGATATCGGAAACGCGGGAATCAAACCTGGACGCGATCCCCGAAAGAGTATCCCCGCTCTGAACCGTATAGCTCACACCCTCCTCGGGATAGTCGTCCGAAAATGACATCTGCGGGGCGGGCGCGGGAGGGCGGGAACTCCCGCGCCC
>PWMU01000020.1 GCA_003558065.1 Opitutia bacterium
GATAAACCCCGTCGCCACGACGCGTTTCGGGACTGGACGGTATTTCGTCAAAGGGCAGTTCCTGATTCGCGTCCTTTCCCCCAGTTCCATAGGTTACAATCTGCTTGGCGGGGTACACTAGGAGTCTGTCGGGTTTCGCCGACAGACTCCTGGGAGACATTTACCGACCGCCCGATTTTCCCAGCACTGAAAGGATCGCTTTCTGCACGTGAAGGCGGTTTTCGGCCTGGTCAAAGACCACCGACCGGGGACCCTCGAGGACTTCACGGGTCACTTCCTTGCCGACATAGGCGGGAAGGCAATGCATAAAATAAGCATCCTTGGCCGCCCCGTCGAGCAGGTCCTGAGTCACCGCGTACGGCTGCAACTCGTCGAGCCGGTCACGCATCTCGTTCTCCTTGCCCATGCTCACCCAAACATCCGTGTAGACGACATCCGCGTCCTTGACCGCCGCCACCGGATCGTCGGTGAACGTGTACCCGCCTGCATATCCTTCCTGTTTCAGGAGCTCCCGGATCTCGGGACCGGGAGCGTAGCATTCCGGGCCGGCCAGCGAGATCTCCATCCCGAATCGATTGGCACCGAGTATCCAGGAATTGGCGACGTTGCAGGCACAATCGCCGAGGAAGGCGATTTTTTTGCCCTTGAGCGACTCCAGTTGGGCGCCGGCGCTTCCCGACCAGCACTCCGCCAGCGTGAACGCGTCCGAGTAGATTTGGCAGGGATGCAGGAAATCGGTCAGCGCGTTCACCACCGGTATGCCTCCCTGACGGGCGAGTTCCTCGACATCTGAATGGTCAAACGTGCGCACCACCAGCCCGTGAAGGTAGCGGCCAAGCACACGGGCCGTGTCGGCGATCGACTCGCCGCGGCCGAGTTGAATGTCGTTCTGGTTGAGAAAGATCGAATGGCCGCCCAGTTCGCGAATCCCCACCTCGAAGGAAACCCGGGTGCGGGTGCTTGATTTGGAGAAAATCAAAGCCCATGACTGCCCCTCCAGGGTCGGTGGCGCATGCTTTCCCCGCTGCCTCTTGAGCTCCCGCGCAAGCGCGAAAACCTCGGGAATCTCGTGCTGAGCGAAATCGGTGTCTTTGAGGAAATGCTTCATGATTGCGGAGGTGCAGGGTTGATGATTTTCGATTGGTTCCAACAAGGAAAACCGTCTATCTTGCCATTCCGGGTACCCATGGCAAGAGAAACCGCCGCCCGGCGGGGTTTGCGGGCACAACCTTGTTGCCGTCCGAACGCCGTACGGACAACAACCGAACGCCGCCCTCCGGAATCGGTCCCACCCGGACTACCCGGTTGACCGGGGCGACAGGAGATCCCGCACAGCCTCCCCCAATCCTTCCAGACTGAATGGTTTCTGCAAAAAGCCATCCGGTTTGTCGTCGCTCACCCGGCTGGCCGCCTCCGCCTCGGGATAACCGCTCATCAAGAGAACAAAGACACAAGGATTGATTCTTCGGAGCTCCCCCAAAACCTCGATCCCCGCCATGTCGGGCATGGTCATGTCCAGCAGCACGGCCTCAATCGCACCGCGCCTCTTCCGGTACATCTCGATGCCTTCGGCGCCGTCGCTCGCAGTGATGACGCAATACCCGAATACCTCCAGAATCCCCTTGGCGATCTCCCGAATTCCCGCCTCGTCGTCCACGACCAGGATAAACCCGCCGCTCTCCCTTGCCTCCGCGGGACTGTCTGCTTTCGCGGCCACCGATCCCTCCCCTGCCGCCACGGGAGGCAGGTAGACGCGAAATGTCGTGCCCCCGCCGGGCTCCGAAACCACTTCACAACCCCCCTTATAGGTGCTCACAATCCCCTGAACCGCCGCCAATCCCAAACCTCTCCCGGTAAACTTCGTGGAATAGAAGGGATCAAACGCCCGCTCCAGGGTCTCCGCGGTCATACCCTGCCCGTTATCCGATACTTCGAGAAGCACCGCGTCGCCGGGAGGCAATTCCGACGGGAACGCGAGCTTCTTCAGAACGGCGCGATCAATCCGGGCCACCCCCGTCGCAATACGGATCTCACCACCTGCCTCCCCGGTGGCTTCGGCCGCGTTGATAACCAGGTTCATCACGGCCTGCTCGAGCTGCGAAGCCTCGGCATTGACCGGCGGCAGATCCTCCCCCAACTCCACTTTCAAGGCAATATCCACATGGATCGAGATTCTCAACAGGTGGTGCAGCCGGCTTATGACTTCATTCAGATTCACCTCGTAGGTGCCCATGTCCTCCTGGCCCGCATACGCCAGCATCTTCCGACACAGGGCCGCTGCGTCCAGGGACGATTTCTCGATATTCTCGAGGTAGGCCCGCACCGGCGAGTTCTCCGACGCCTGTCGCATGCCGAGATTCGCGTTTCCGAGAATTCCCGTTAGCAGGTTGTTGAAATCGTGGGCGATCCCCCCTGCCAGGATCGTCAACCCCTCCAGTTTCTGCGTATCGAGCATTCGCCGCTCGAGATCCAGCCGCTGCTCTTCCGCCCGTTTTCGCGCCGTGATATCACGGAATACCGACAGCATCCGCCGGTGATCGCCCTCCCCGATCATCGAAAAAGCAACCTCAACCACGATCTCTTTGCCCGAGCGCAATTCCATCGGGCCCTCCAGCCTTCGCGCCGTTGCCGGGTTGGAAAAATGCCGGCGGTACTCGCGCATCCGGACCGAATTTTTCTTCCGCGATGCATAGATTTCGGTAAAGGATTTTCCCAGCAGTTCTGATTCAGCCATCCCCGCCAATTCGCAGAACGCGGGATTCACCGCGACGGTCGTGCCTTCCTCGTCGGTCAGACGCATCCCGTCCGTCGACTCCCTCCAGATCGAAGAGAAACGTCTCTCGGATTCCCGCAACGCCGCTTCCGTGCGTTTCCTTTCAGCCACCTCGGCCTTGAGCTCTTTCACCGTAGCGGCCAGCTCCCGCGTCCGTTCGGCCACCAGCTCTTCCTGCTCTTCACCTTTACGGCGGTATGCATCGACCGCCCGCTGCCGGGAAATCAAGTGACCCAGCGACGACGCATACAGGGTCATCACCTGCATTTGACGTTCACTGAAGGTCCGTCGCGAGAATAGATTGTCGGAGCCAAGAAACCCGATGATGTCCCGCCGGTCCCGCATCACCGCAAAGACAGCGGCTGCCTCACCCAGCTTATCCCCCGTCCTCCAACTGTGGACATCCCGTGCCTCAATCTTCGTGACGGCACGCCCCTCCTCCCTGGCGCCGGAAAGCGCCGTGGTCAGGAAAAAGCGCAAATGCTCGGGAACCGGCCCATACAAAGGCTTCGAGGGGTCGACCGGTGCGCGGCATGCACGCTCGTCCCGGGTGTTTCCGGACGAATCCGTCCCAAAACTCCCCCGGAAACACTCGTCTTCATCCTCAAAAAACCAGATTCCCAGCCGATCGAATCCCAGCCGCTCGCGCCCCAACTCAACCCCGCTGCGGCAAATCTCCTCAACTGATGCGGACACGGCCAACTCCGTGATCACCTCAACCAGCGAGGCCAAGGGGCTTCCTTCGTCATCGTCCGATTCGATCGCAGTCTTACGGGAAGTCATAAACTCCTTTCTCCAGCCCAACCGGAAGTGAGCTAACCAAACCTTACCGCCTTGAAGTCCATTGAACACAGGTTCACCAGTTGTGACCTTGATTGGAGCATCTCGCGCCCGCAAGCTATTTCAGGGCTGACAACCCCTTTCCGGCTCGTCTATCGTCCGTTCATGCCTAAATTCCTGCACACACGAATCCGCGTCAGCGACCTCGAACGTTCAATCCGGTATTACGAGCTTCTCGGGTTTCAATGCACCCGTCGCACCGACCGCTCGCCGGCCGGCAACCAGCTCGCCTTCCTCGAGATGGAGGGTAACGAGCACTTCCTGGAACTCTGCTTTTCCCCGGATTACAAAGTGGCCGTCCCCGAAGACCTCATGCACACCGCCATCGGCTACCCGGACCTCATCGCAAAATGCGACGAGCTCGAGAAACAGGGTATCGAGATCTGGCCGGACGGCTGGCGCGAGAAATTCCAGTCCGGCTCGAAGATGGCCTTCGTCACAGACCCGGACGGCTATGAGGTCGAACTCCTGGAAAAACCGTAGGCCGCTTTAATCCGGCACCGGGACCGGCTTCAGGTTCCAGATGTCGCGCGCGTATTCGGAGATGGTACGGTCGCTGGAAAACTTGCCGACTCGCGCCGTATTCAAAATAGCCATACGGGCCCAGCGCGCCCGGTCCCGAAACGCCCGGTCCACCTCCGCCTGCGCCCTGCAGTAGTCCTCGTAGTCAGCCAGCACCAGAAACGGGTCGCCCCCGTCCAGGAGCCGCCTGGCAAGCGGCCGAAGGAGATCCGGATCCTCCGGGGTGAACGATCCCGACGCCAGCCAGTCGACAAGAGACCGCAGTTCGTCGTCCGCCAGGTAGTACTCGTAGGGATTGTACCCGCGGGCCCAGAGCTCTTCGACTTCGTCGGCCGTCTTTCCGAAAATGAAGATGTTCTCGTTTCCCACCTCTTCGCGAATCTCCACGTTGGCGCCGTCGAGCGTCCCGATCGTCACCGCTCCGTTAAGCGCCAGTTTCATGTTGCCGGTTCCCGAGGCTTCCTTGCCGGCGGTGGAAATCTGCTCGGATACGTCCGCCGCGGGGATGATCTTTGAGGCGAGGGAAACACTGTAGTTGGGCAGGAACGCCACTTTCAGTTTTCCCTTGATTCGGGAGTCGCCGTTGATGCGTTCGCCCACCGCGTTGATCGCCTTGATAATCAGTTTGGCCAGGTCGTATCCGGGCGCCGCCTTTCCGGCAAACAGGAACACCCGCGGATGCATGTCGTAATCGGGGTTCTGCAGGAGCCGCCGGTACCACGCCATGATGTGGAGGAGATTGAGGTGCTGCCGCTTGTACTCGTGCAACCGCTTGATCTGCACGTCGAACATCGCCGCAGGATCGACCTCGATCCCGCATTGGGTGGCGATCAGTCCGGCAAGGTCCTTCTTGTTCTCTTCCTTGATCTCCAGGAATGCTTTCTGGAAGGCGGGGTCGTCGGCGTACGCTTCGAGTTGCCTCAACTGGGGAAGATCCCTGATCCATCCGTCGCCAATCTTCTCCGTGATAAGATCGGAGAGCCGCGGATTGGATACCTTCAGCCAACGCCGCGGTGTGATTCCGTTGGTCTTGTTCCGGATGCGTCCGGGAAACAGCTCGTCGAAATCCGCAAAGAGGTGCTTTTTCAGAAGCTGGGTGTGGAGCGCCGCCACCCCGTTCACCGAATGACTGGCCACCACCGCCAGGTAGGCCATCCGCACGGACTTCGGATCCCCTTCTTCGATCAGCGATAACGCCGCCTTCTTCTCATCGTCGCCGGGCCATTGGGACTCCACGTCCTCGAGGTGGCGCCGGTTGATTTCGTAAATGATGCCCAGGTGACGCGGCAAAACCCGCTCGAACAACGGAACACTCCATTTCTCCAGCGCCTCGGGCAGCAGGGTGTGGTTGGTGTAGGCAAAGGTGCGGGTCACCAGCTCCCAGGCGTGTTCCCACGAAAGCCCCTGTTCGTCGACAAAAATGCGCATCAACTCGGGAACGGCAACAGCCGGATGCGTGTCGTTGAGCTGGATGGTCACCTTCTCGGGAAATTTATTCCAGTCCCGGTTCTTCTTGAGGAAACGGCGGATAATGTCGTGCAGCGAACAGCAGACAAAGAAATACTGCTGCACCAGCCGAAGCTCCTTCCCCGACTCGGTCTGATCGTTGGGATAAAGGACCTTCGATATCGTTTCCCCGACGGCCTTCTCGCGTACCGCTTCCGTATATCCGCCCTGGTTGAAGACCTGGAAATCGAAATCCTCCGAAGCCTTCGAGGCCCACAGGCGAAGGAGATTGACCGTGTTGGTCCCGTAACCGCAGATCGGCACGTCGTAGGGAACCCCGTAAACGCAACGGGAGGTCACCCAAACCGGCGCCGGGTTGCCCTTGTCATCGAACTGCTCCTCCACATGTCCGTACAGATAAACCTTCTGCGTGCTGTCCGCACGTTCAACCACCCAGGGGTTTCCGAAACGAATCCAGTTGTCGGGATGCTCGACCTGATAGCCGTGCGCAATCTCCTGCCGGAAGAGTCCGAACTCATAGAAAATGCCATAGCCGATCGCGGGAAGATCCAACGTCGCCAGCGAGTCGAGAAAACACGCCGCCAGACGTCCCAGGCCCCCGTTCCCCAGCCCCATATCCGCTTCCTCCTCCTTGATCACGCGGCAGTCGAACCCGAGCTCTTTCACCGCCTGGCAGGTTTGATCGTAAATCCCCGCATTGATCATGTTGTTGCTCAGCAACCTTCCCATCAGGTACTCCAATGAAAAGTAATAAACGCGAGGAACGTTATTCCGCGTGTAGTGACCCTGGGTCCGGATCATCCCCTCCAGGATGCGGTCGCGAACACTGAGAGCGACCGAGATCCACCAGTCATGGGTCGACGCCGTTCCCGTCGATCGGGCCATGGTATGCTGCAGGTGATAAATGATCGACGCCTTGAGCGCCTCCACGGTGTTTGCGTTCTGGAAATGCCCGATTTCCTCCAGGCCGTTTTCCTTCTTCTTGGTCGTTGTCTGATTTTTGGTCACGGGAGTGATTTCTCTCTGAAAAGCGTTCCTTACTGTTGGACCGGCTGTCGGACCGCCGGGAGCGTCAGCGAAACTCGGGATTCAAGCGCCGCCGCAACAGGGCAAAATACGAGGTCGACGCCCTCCGGCAGTCCTGCTTCCGGGTTCTCTAAAACGATTCCGGCCCGCCCCGGTCGCAGCGAATTGCGCGCCGGGGCGGGTGTCGACCGGAATCAGAACCGAATTTTCCCCAAATTGCAAACAAGAGAATTGCCGCCGGCGCCCCGCCAAAGTAAAAAAATTTCCTCCTTCTCCACTTTTTCCGTTCACCGCCCGTATTCACCGCCATGTCCGAACGCGACAAAGAATTCGTCCACCTCCACCTTCACACCGATTACAGCCTCCTCGACGGGGCCTGCCGGGTCGACCGGCTCATGCAACGCGCCGGCGAGCTGGGGATGAAGGCCCTCGCCATGACCGATCACGGCAATATGTTCGGCGCGGTCGATTTCTACTCAGCCGCGAAGAAACACGACCTCAAGCCCATCCTCGGCTGCGAGGTGTACCTGGTCGAGCATTCGCGGGAAAACCGTGACGCCAAAACCAAGTACTACCACAAGGGCCTGCTCGCGAAAAATTTCCAGGGCTACCGGAATCTGCTGAAGATCATCTCCGACGCGCACATCAACGGCTTCTACTACAAACCGCGGACCGACCTGGAACAGCTCGCCGCGCACAGCGAGGGGCTCATCGGCTTCACGGGATGCCTCCAGGGCATGGTCCCCCAGCTTCTTTTGCAGGGCCGCACCGACGAGGCCCGCCAGGCGCTCGGACGCTTCGTCGAGATCTTCGGCCGCGAGAACTACTTTGTGGAAATCATGGATCACGGGATCGACGAACAACAGTCGATCATCCGCCCCCTCCTCGACCTGGCCCGCGAATTCAATCTGAAGACCATCTGCACCAACGACGTCCACTACGTCCACAACGACGACTGCAACACCCACGACGCCCTCCTCTGCATCCAGACCGGAGCCAAAATCGACGACGAAAAACGGATGCGTTACCCAACCCATGAGTTCTACCTGAAATCCCGCCGGGAAATGGAAGAGCGTTTCCGGGAGATCCCCGAGGCGGTCGTCAACACCGTCGGCGTCGCCGAAATGTGCGAACTCGAACTACCCCTCGGCGAAAACCATTACCCGGTCTTCGAACTCCCCCCGGAAGAAGAGCGCGATGTGGAGCTCCGCGGCCCGGACAACAACGCGGATTTCCTCCGGCAACTTTGCCTGAGCGGACTTCGGGAGCGCTACGGTATCGACCCGCGCACCCCGGAGAAAGCCGACGATCCCGAACTGGCCCGGACGCTTCTCGAACGGATCGACTACGAACTCGGCGTCATCGAAAAGACCGGCTTTCTCGACTACTTCCTCATCGTCTGGGACTTTATCGACTGGGCCCGCAACCAGGACATTCCAGTCGGCCCGGGGCGCGGCTCCGGTGCCGGCTGCCTGGTCGCCTACCTGCTCAAGATCACCGACATCGATCCAATCCGCTTCAAGCTTCTCTTCGAGCGCTTCCTCAACCCGGAACGCGTTTCGCCCCCCGACTTCGATATCGATTTCTGCATGCGGCGCCGCGGCGAGGTCATCGATTACGTGCGCGAAAAATACGGCAAGGAATGCGTCGCCAATATTGTCACCTTCGGCAAATTCGGCGCCAAAATGGTCGTCCGCGACGTCGCCAGGGTGCTCGGCATCCCCTACGGCGACGCCGACCGGATCGCCAAGATGGTCCCCGACGACCTCAACATCTCCCTTGAAGACTCCCTGGCGAAAAGCACCGAGTTGCGCAACGAGGTCGACCAGAACCCCCAGGCCGCCAAAATCATTGAGCACGGCAGGATCATCGAGGGTATGGTCCGGAACGTCGGCACGCACGCAGCCGGAGTCATCATCGCCGACCGGCCCCTCAGTGATTTCGTCCCCCTCACCCTGCAGGAGGGCGCCATCACCACCCAGTTTCCCAAGGGCCCTGTCGAAGACCTGGGGCTCCTCAAGATGGATTTTCTGGGCCTCAAAACGCTCACGGTTATCGACGACGCCGTCAAAAACATCCGACGCACCGCCGACCGGAACTTCGATATCGAAAAGGTGCCCCTGGACAACGAAAAGACGTTCGAACTCCTCAACCAGGGGAAAACCGTCGGCGTCTTCCAGATGGAGTCCGGCGGCATGCAGAGCCTTTGCCGCCAGTTCAATATCGCGAGCATCGATGAAATCATCGCCTTGATCGCCCTCTACCGTCCGGGCCCCATGGACTGGATTCCCGACTACGTACGCGGCAAAAAGGATCCTTCCACCATCAAATACCCGCACCCCCTCCTCGAGGAAACCTGCCAGGAGACCTACGGCGTCATGGTCTACCAGGAACAGGTCATGGAAGCCGCCCAGATCATCGCCGGCTACTCCCTCGGCGGCGCGGACATCCTCCGGCGCGCCATGGGCAAGAAAAAGGTCGAGGAAATGGAAAAGCAGCGCGCCATCTTCGTCGAGGGCGCGAAAAACAAACACGATATCGGCGAGAAAAACGCTCTCGAAATCTTCGCCATTCTGGAAAAATTCGCCGGCTACGGCTTCAACAAATCCCACTCCGCCGCCTACGCCTTTCTCAGCTACCGCACCGGCTACCTTAAGGCGAATTACCCCGTCCAGTTCATGGCCGCCCTCCTGTCCAGCGAACTCGGCAACGCCGACAAGGTGCGCCACTTCATCGATGAATGCGGGGCCATGGGCATTGAGGTCCTCGGACCCGACGTCAATCATTCCCTCCATGACTTCACGCCGGTCCTCCATGAAACAAAGGCCAGGCACCCCGGCAGCCAGGACCGGAACCTCGAGCCTTCCCCCACCAGCCGCACACAGCGGGGAGATACTCCCCTCGACACCGGGCACTCCGCCACTCCGCCACTCCAACCGAACGGTGCCATCCGTTTCGGCATGGCGGCCATCAAGGGGGTCGGTGACGCCGCCGCCCAGAAGATTATTGAAGAACGGGAAACCAACGGGCCTTTCGAATGCTTCGAGGACTTCGTCAACCGCGTCGATTCCAAGGCTGTCAACCGCCGCGTGCTGGAATGTCTGATCAAATCGGGGGCGTTCGACTTTACCGGCGTCAACCGCGGCTTGCTCCTGGCCGATCTCGACGGCGTCCTCAGCCAGGCAGCCGCCCTCCAGCGCGACCGCGAAATCGGCCAGGAATCCTTCCTCGACCTCCTCGCCGACCCCGCACCCGATCAAAAGGCCCGGAACGGCGCCGATGGGCCGAACCAGAGCCCGGCCCGCCGCGACCGCAAACACGACGACTTCGCTTTCTCGGCCGCCGAAATGCTGAAGCACGAACGGGAACTTCTCGGCTTCTACGTCTCCGGCCATCCGATGGACCACTTCGGCGAACTGGCGATCGCCGCCCAATCCCATCCCGAAGACGCGATCCTCCAGTCCCCGGACCGCACCGCCTTTCGCCTCTGCGGCGTCGCCGCCAACATCACTCGAAAACTCTCGAAAAAGGATAATCGCCCCTGGGCCTTCTTCAATCTCGTCACACGCAACAACGGCTTCCAGATCAACCTCTACGCCAACAGCTACGAGGAACACGGCCCCAAACTCGAAGAAGAAAAACCCATCGTCGTTCTCGGCACCGTGATGAACCGGGACGGCGACGAGCCACGCCTCGTCTGTAACGAGATCCAACCCCTGCGCCCGGTTCTCCCCACACTCATCAAACGGATCACCTGGGTGCTGGATCCCGGGAAGAATCCCGACGACTTCCTGGCAAAACTCCGCCGCGCCGTCGATCAAGCCCAGGGCGATACCGTCCTCCAACTCGGCTTCCTTGTCGACGCCGAACACATGGCGCTCGCCGAAACCGCCGTTTCGCTCAATTGGCGCGTCGATCCCAGAACCTACGCCTCGCTTCGCCAACACCCAGCCGTCGTCGGCACCGTCCTCAAAACCACCACTGTGGAACTCCCCGAACCCGCATGGAAGCGACGCAAAGGCTGAAGTAAGCGCCTGTCAGCTCCCGGAATCGCTCGAGCAACCAAGCAAACGGGCATCACGGACTCCTCAGCTCCCGCAGGGCATAGAGGTCCCGCCACCCTCCGCCTCCCATCTTCCGGGCGCCGGTCCGACGGCGCTTGCCGAACAACTCCCGGCGCTCGCGGAACAGTCTCTCGACGTAATCGCGCGAACCGATCGCCGCCCCGTCCGTAAAATACCGGACACGGCACCGCAACGACTCGGTCAACGACAACTCCCCGCCTTTCCGCTTCACCTCCTCGAGCTTTTCGGGCGAAATCCCCATCTGTCCGCCAAGCTCGGTATAGTACCCCCGGCCGAACAGAATGAGCCGGTACTCCCGGACCACGGCGCGCCAATCCTTCCCCTCCATGAGTCGCACCAATCCGCGACGGCCATTCTCCCCCCCGGCCGTCGCTTCCGCGTAACCGCAGAAGCGGTAGTCCTTTGGATCTTCACACAACCCCGCCCGCACCGGGTTCAGGTCAATATAGCAAGCCACCGTCAGCAGGGCGTGAGGTGCCGGTTCGACCAAAACGCTCTTGAAACGCTCCGCCCACAGCGTGCCGAAGCGATGGTGGGCGTGGTTGTACCAGATCGAAAACCGCTGCTTCAACTCCTTCATGAACGCCGAGATATCTCCCATCCGCTCCAGCAGGCGCTTACGGCACGCCTCGCTCCCCTCGCAATCGGGATCCAGGCGGGATAGCCAGCCGTCGGCCTCGTTCTTGGGATACAGCGCCCGCAACCGCCGGGCAAGCTCCCTGTCGTCGACTTGCCGGGCTTCGGACTCCGAAGGCACACGAACCAGAATGTGAAAGTGATTGCTCATGATGCAATAAGTCAAAACCTGTACCCCACAGAAGTCGGCCACGTACCGCATCTGCTTACGGAAAACCTCCTTCTCTCTCAACCCCAACAGAGCCTCTCCCGCCACAATCCGGCTCATACAATGATAAACCGAACTCTCGTCACACCCCACTTTAAGCCTGGCTTTTCTCATAACAAATCCACCAATAAACGATGCCACCTCCCTGGGTCAAGGGATTATTAGCCTGTCCCTTATTCCGGGTGGGGACGGCTACTTTCTTTGGGTGAGGAAGGCCGGGAGGCAGAGGAGGACTGAAGCCAGGGTGAAGAGGAAAGCGGTGGCGGCCATGATACCGAAGTGCCTGACAGGGGGGAAGGACGCGGTGGCAAAGAGGTAGAAGATGGCGATCAGCACCAGAGTCGTGCAAATGACGGGAGGGCCTTTGACAATGAAGGTGCGTTCCAGGGCTCCGGCCGGCTGGCGCTTCCGGGCCTGGATCCAATAGGTGACGAAGTGAACGGCATCATCAACAGTGACTCCGAGCACGATCGCGGCCATCATGATCGTCGCGGAGTTGAGGGCGATCCCGGCGTAGCCCGCGAGTCCAAGAACAAGGGTCACCGGAAACGCTGCCGCAAGGACCCCCAGCAACGCGAGGCGAACCGAGCGCCATAACAGGAGAAGCAGGACGCCGATGGCTCCGATGCTCAGCCAGGCGCTGTGAAGTTGTCCACGCAGGATTCTTCGTTCGGCTTCGAGAATGGTGTGGATCCCTTCGGCCGCCGAAACCTCGGCTGCTTCCGGTTTTTCGGAGGCTGCGAAATCCACAACATCCTCGATCAACCGCAGGTATTCCCCGGAAGGCAGGTCCGGAGTCCGCACCATCACGTAAGCAGTCCGGCGGCCGTCATCGCTCAACGCCCCGAGAAGCGGGAGATTGCGCTCCTGAGCGCGCATTGCGCCCGAAAAAAACTGAATCCTCGCCTGGCTTTCCGGAACGGTGAGCGCCGCCGCCTCTCCTCCGTCCCATACCTGGTTCAGCAGGGCCATGAGCAGGGCATAGGAATAGGCGCCGGATACCTGATCGCGATGGTTCGCATACTCCTGCACGCTCCACACGAACCTCAGGAACCCCGGCGTATCGATGCCGCCGGCTTCTCCACTGTCAAGCTCCAGCCTCAGGAGATTGATACCGCCGTAGGCCCGGTCGAGTGTCTCGACCATTTCCCGGGTGGGACTTCCGGGTTCCAGGAATTCGGTGACCCGGATATCGGTTTCCAGATAGAACAAACCCGGCAAAGACACGGCGAGGGCCAGCGCTCCGGCCGTCAAAAGAACCCGGCGTCTCCGGTCCACCCACGCCGCTAGATACCGGCATCCGTTCCTCTGCCACTCTGTAGCCGTTATCGATTTTTGTACCGCGTGCGAGTCCCTCCCCCGCCCGTCGGGAAACAGCACCCGCAACAAGGCGATTGCGGGCCCGAACGCCAGCAGAAACGCCGCCGCCACCCCGCAGGCCCCCAGCATCCCGAAGACCTTGAGCGCCTCCACGTCACAAGCCAGCAAAGCCAGGAGGCCCATCGCTGTGGTCAGGCAGGCAAACAGGCAGGAACGGGTCACCTGTTGCAGCATTTTCCGAGCGGCACTCATGCCGTTTTCCCCGTCGCGCAAAGCAACCTGAAACGCGCTGCTGATATGAGCCAGCAGCGTGAGCTGAATTCCTGCCAGCAGGGGAAACAGGGCGATCGCGAAAGCGTCGACCTCGAGTCCCGTCGCCAGGAACAGGCCCGGCAGGAGCGAGAGGTAAACGGCCGACCCGATCAGCACAAAAAGCAGCAGCCGCCAGGACGGAAAAGCCGTTTTCAATAGAACGAAAAGAATCGCGACGGCGGCCGGGACAAACAGGAGGAAATCGTTTCGAAGGGCGGCCTCCAGTTCCTCCCGAATCAACGGAACGGCCAGCACCTGGAAGTCGACATCGTCGCGCCTGAAGGGAGCCAGCACCGATTCCACTTCGTCACGGAAGGCGCGCCGGCTTTCGTGGTCGGGAAACTCCCGGCGGTAATCGACGGTAATCAAGGCATTCCGCGCGTCGGACGACACCATCACGTTTCTCACGATCGGGTGGGACATCGAAAACTCCCGCAGGGCGTCGAGCTCCTCCGAGCTCAATTCTCCGCCGGGAACAAACGGCTTGAAATCCACTGACATTCCGTCGCGCACAGGGAGATACGAATGAGTAAAGCTTTTCACCCCGGCGACATCCGGCTGGTCGAGAAAGGCTTCGCCGATTTCCCTCATCAAACCGAGAATCCGGTTCGTGAATACATCCTCGCAGCGCAGATTGATCAGCAGGATCTCTTCGTCTTCCGGGAGATACCGCTCCGCTTTCTCATAGACCGCCCGTTTGTGCGCGTCGCCCTCGATGAGACCGGCGGGATCCGTACCCACCCGAAAATCCCCGACCGAAAGCCACAAGGGCGTCAAAAGCACCATCGCCGCCGCCAACGAGCTGCGGGGAAAGCGAAAGAAAGGATTCCATGCCGTCCGGTCCATCAATAACGTTGGCTCTTCCCGCGAGTGCCGGCGGGAACCGTGTCCGGGGACGACCCTGGCAGAAGGGCTGCCCGGAAGAAAGGCAAAAAGCCGGTTCGACGCCGCCTTGCGTTCCGCTCCCGAGAGGCTTAGATTGGCGCTGTGTTCATCTTCAGGTTAGTCAAATGGTTCATCGGCCTCGTTCTCCTGGTGGTGCTTCTGGGTGCCGTGCTTGCCGGGGGGTATTTCTACGTGGATCGCGCGGCCAAGGCAGCGATCGAGCGCGGCGGGAGCCACGCGATGGGGGTTCCGACCCATCTGGACTCGGCCAACCTGAGCTTTCGCCGAAGCGAATTGGCCCTGCAACGGCTGAATGTCGAAAACCCCCCGGGTTTCACCTCGCCGTCGTTTCTGGAACTCCAAAGCGGTGAGGTCGGCCTCAATGTGCGCACCCTCTTCCGCGACAGAATCGTCGTTCCCAAGGTTCACCTCGACGGCCTGGTGATGCACCTGGAGTACCAGTCGGGAGGCTCGAACTACGAAATCATCCTTGAGAACCTGGAGAAACTCCAGGAATCGGTCGAGGGGTACCCGAAACCCGGGAAAACCTACGTGATCGAAGAACTGATCGCACGCGATATCACCGTTTTCGCGGGCGCCCGGAGGCTCGCCTTTCTGCGCCCGCTGCGCGTCACCATCGAGGAACTGAAACTCACCGATGTCGGCTCGGACACCGAGGACGGGTTGCTTCTCGGGCAGGTCCAGGGCATCCTCGTGAAAGCGATCCTGCACGCCGTGCTGCGGGAGAGCGGCGACATTCTCTCCGGTTCGGTCGCGGCCGGGCTCGACGCGGGCCCGGGACCCTCGCCTGAAGTCAGCGGCCTGAGAATACAAGGCCTGAGCGCCGGCGACATCCTGAACGCCCCCATTCAGGGCCTCGACCACCTCTTCGGCGACCGGGACTAGTCGTCCTGCGTGTGCCCCCCATCGATAGTTGCGACCACGCGATCGATGAGCGTTTCCTGGGCAACGGCAGGCTCGCCGAACCAGCTCACCATGCGGCCGGGGTCGGCCTGGACGGAGTGCTCTTCGCCGCCGGCATCCCGGTCAAACACCACCTGGCCCCGCCCCAACCGGGCGTGAATCGCCTCGGCCAGCTCGCGCTGGGTCCAAACCCTCACCCCGCAGCAGTTCACCGCCACGGGGGGATTTGCGACCCGCTGCCAGGCATTGACGGTCACCCGGACAAAATCCTCCATTCCGATAACCCGCATTTTCGCATCGGGATTGGCTCCGAGTGATTCACCCCGGACAATTGTCTCCGCCATGCGCCGGATGATACCACTGTCGGCTGTATTCGCGTGGGCATAACGCACATGGATCGCCTTGCTTCCGGACCGATGGCAAAAGTAGTCGATGAGACGCTCCTGGCTGTACCGGCTGCGTCCATAATCGGTGTTCGGACGGCATGGAGCGTCTTCATCGGGGGCATCGGGACGTTCGCCGTAGACGTTGATGGTGCAGCCGTTGACAAAGTTCGCCCGCCCGGCATAGCGCTCGACCACGCGGCCGACCCCGTAAAAATTGATCGGCCAGATCAGGTCCGGACGGGAGGGATCCCAGATCTCCAGAAACACAGCATCCACCTCCGGCAAGAGCGCCGGATCCCCGGAAGTCACGTCGTACACCAGCGGCTCGATTCCCTTGTCCCTCAGCCGGTCGGCTTTTTCCGGCTTGCTGAAACGCGCCGCTCCCGACACCTGCCACCCCTCCGCCACCAGACTCGATGCCACGCCCTCGCCCACCTTTCCTGAAGCTCCCAGTACCAATGCCCGTTCCTTCATAATAAGGTCCTTTCAACACAATGAGGCCGGGAAGAGCAAGATCATTGGATAAAACGGCCCGGCCCACGCCCGGCATTTCATTTGGCGCGCCGGGCTTTTTGGGATAGATTTGCCACCGCCATGGAGATCGACAAGGAAACGTTGCCGCCCGGAGGAAGGTGGTTTGTTTCGGTAGAGCCCTCGGAAACGGTCAAGACGGATTTGGAGAGGCTGAAGACCGCCGTTTCGGGCATTCGCTGGACGCCGTTCCATCAGTTTCATCTGACGCTCCGCTTTATCGGTGAGGCCGGCCCGGATACGGTTCGGCGTATTGCCCGGAACCTCGAGAAGATCCGGGTGGAACCGTTTATACTGGAAACCGAAGGCATCGGCTGTTTCCCGTCCAAGGGCCGCCCGCGAATCCTCTGGGCGGGGTTCGGCTCGGGACATCCCCGCCTGTTTCAGCTCCGGCAGAAAGTCGAAGAGTCGATTGTCTCAGCGGCGCTGGAACCGGAAACCCGGCGTTTCCATCCGCACATCACCCTCGCCCGCTGCGGAAACGCATCCCCGGGGGCGATCAAGGAGTTTCTTAAAACCCACCGGGAACACGCCGGCGCGCCCTTTCGCGTCGAACGCTTCTCGCTTTTCGTCAGCCGGCTGACCTCCGACGGAGCGATCCATGAAGAAGCTGAGGCCTACCCCCTGGTTCCGGAATAAAGTTCAAGGCCTGACTGATCCGCAACCTGCGCCGATTGCCGCGGCTGAGATTCCCGGGCCCGGTTCCGGATCCGATAACCCGGAACGCTCGCTCACTCGTCTTCGAGCACTTCCCAGGTATGGTCCGGGAGCAGGCGGACGGCGGCGACGAAGCTCTTGAACGGCATGAAGGCGCCCCATTGGCGCGGCGAGACTTTCGAAACGATCTCCTTGCCCTCCGCTTTTTCGTAAAGGTAATAGGTCTCGCCGATCTTAGGCTGAAACGCGAGCTGGGCGGTATAGATTTTTTCGGAGATTTCAACCCGGCGGCGGATCTTGTTGGCCTGTTCCGCCAGCACGCGAGCCTGCTCGTAGATCTGCTCCATTTGCGCGTTGGTCTGTTGCACCATAGCGGAAACGGCGTTGCTCCTGATCTTGTTTCCGTCGGTGGGCTTGATCACCGCGCCGCCCACATTGTGGGCATAGAGAAGACTGGCCGGCGTTTCCGTAACCTTGTCCTTGTCGATGGGATTCTCAGCCATGATCTTGTAAACAAATTATCATTTTCATCGATTCGGCGTCCCGCGCTGCGAAACGGGTGGACGCAAGGGACAAAGGACTCAAATTTCGGTGCTTTGTCAAACACCCGCCGGGATGAAGGATTTTCTTACGGAACAGAACCTGCGGCGCGCCGTCATTCACAGTCTTGTGGTCACCGCCATGGCCGCGCCCCGGCTGGCGGAGGCGGAGCTTCCTATGGCTTTCCCGTGGCTGCTCCTGTTCACCTTTGCGGCCATGACGGCGGTGGCGGGTGCGGCCTGGGCGTGGCAGCGCAAGGCGGGAATGGCGGGGATGTTCCCCTCGCGAAAGGCGATGATTACCGGCATGGTGTGGGCCGCGGCGGCGGGCGCGGTGATCGCCGGAATCCTCCAGGCGACCGATCCGCTGTTGAGGGAGGCGATTCTCAACCGCGGCGACGAGCGGCTCTGGCAGGCGACCTTTCCCTCCACCGCCCAAGAAAGCGTGAGCCGGATGCTCTGGGGCGCCGGTGTGCAAACCCTTTTCTTCACAGCCGCGGCGCTCGGATTTTTCACACGCCTGGTGGGCGGTCTCCGGACGGCGATCCTGTTCATTGTGTGCCTCCGCGCGCTTGTCACCCTTCACAAGTTCGCCAACGCGGGATTGAACGAGGTCATCCTTCCCTACGTCGCCCTCGCGGTGCTCAACGGCACGATCAGTTGTCTGCTGTACGCGCGTTCCGGTCTGCCCGCGGCGATGACCTTTTCGGCCACGGTCGACCTGCGGCACTTTCTGAATATCGAGATTGCCCGGTCGTTTCCTTCGTAGGCATCCGGCTTCCCCTGGGCTCTGGTTCACGACACTCTTTCGGGACTTCGAGGCACGCTGACGAACCTCGGAGGACGTTCCGCCGGAATCGGCCCCGGAGGTCGCGAGCAACCGCCCTATGCCATCCCGCGGGAGAGGCTTTACGCCGCGATCTCCGAGGGCCGGTCCACCGTCAGGCCTATTCGATCGGCCGTAAGGTGGCGGAAGACGGGATCGCGGCGTAAAGCCGCTCCTACATCAATGCGCTCTTGCCTTTCGTCGTCCTGGTTCCCTAAATAAACGCATGACTATAGCGCTTGAAGATGCCTGGGAAGACGTGGTGGGGAAGGCGGCGAAAGGGCTGGGCAAGGACGCTCGTGCGCTTGCCGGGGAAACCGGATTGCCGGAAGAGAAAGTCGCGGCCCTTCTCCGGGCGGAACTCGACGAATACGCGCTCCGGAAACTGGCTCCGGCCCTGAATGTCGATGCGGATTCGTTGATCGAACTGGCCCGGGGAAACTATCACCCGGGTGTCGAGCCCCCGGAGGGACTGCTGGTTTTTGATTTCGCGTATCCCGTCCCGGGATACGCCGAAATGCGCGTCAACGCCTATATCGTTCATGCCCCCGGGGAGACCCATGCGGTGATCTTCGATTGCGGCGGACAGCCGGACAAACTCGCCACGGCGCTGAAAGACCGCGGACTTTCGCCTGCGGCGCTTTTCCTCACCCACACCCACCAGGATCACGTGGCGGGCATCGACGAGCTGGTCCGGACCACCGGCGCGCCGCTTTACGCGCCGAAAAGCGAACCCTACCCGGACGCCTCCACGGTGGCCGACGGGGAAAAGCTCAGCTTTGGCGCGCTCAAGATCAGCGCCCGGGAGACCGGCGGTCATTCGCCCGGCGGCACGACCTATGTCATCGAAGGAGCGGCCGCTCCCATCGCGATCGTGGGCGACGCTCTTTTCGCCGGAGCGATGGGCGGCGCTCCCGGCGCATGGGAACAGGCGCTCGAACGGAACCGCAAGAACATCCTGTCTCTGCCGGACGAAACCGTCCTCTGTCCGGGCCACGGTCCGATCACGACGGTGGCCAAAGAGAAACAACACAACCCGTTTTTTCCGGAGTTCAAGCAACGCTGACCCAATCGCGCCATTCGCTGTAGGCGGGGGAACAACGAGGGATCCCCGCGGGCAGGAAATCGATTTTCCGGATGACCGGTTTTCGCGGGGTAAACCCGCTCCTACATGAAGGGCTTCGCTCTGTTCCTGGTTGTTGGTTTCTGCCTTCCGTTTTCTTTCTCCTGCGCCGCAGGCACAGCGCCCCTTTCCGCTTTTCCCA
The DNA here is from genome assembly GCA_003558065.1 of Opitutia bacterium. Taxonomy (GTDB): domain Bacteria; phylum Verrucomicrobiota; class Verrucomicrobiia; order Opitutales; family T3Sed10-336; genus PXDC01. Next base: position 19,203 of record PWMU01000020.1, read on the forward strand.
TTACCCTGTTTCCTCGCCTCCCCAAGCGCCCCTCCCTGTCCTCACGGAGCGACCTGCGTTTGGAAAGACTTCCAACTTCCCTCCCGCGATCCGCGCGGCGGATCGCGGGGGAAGAGGTCTGGGGTGATTGGCATTGGTGATTTTTCCTATTTCCTGTCTCATTTCTGATTTCTCCAGCCCCCCTACCACAACTCGCTCTGTCGGGAGTCGCCGGCAGGTTGGTGATTGAGAAACCCGCCGTAGCGTTTGAGCCAGTCGTCGATCTTGCGGGTGTAGTAGTCGGGGTCATACGGGTTCGCTTCGGGATCGTAATGTTCGACGGGACGCGCCCGCTGCCAGTCGGGCATGCGTTTTTTTTCACCGCGAACGATATAGTAGGCGACCCGGTCCCCGGACCTGGGGAGCGGCTCCAATTGCAGGGCCGCTTCAAGGGACGCCCGCCGCGGCTTCTTTTTTGCGCCTTCGAGGGCTTTTTGATAGGCCTCCGGGCTCTGGCCGAGGATCTCGGAGCGGGCGATCTCCTCGATGGCTACCTCGCCCGCTTCGATGCGCCGCCGGTAGTCCTCCGCCATTGCGGCCGGTGACTCGGCGTCCACGCCGAGCAGGTACCGGATGAGGGCGTCGCTCAGTTGCTTGAGGTACGGCTCGATTCCGCGGGAGCGGAGCGCCGAGCCGCGGATGGTGATTTTCTTTCCGTCGTACAGCGCGTAGTTTTTCGATTTGTAACAGAACATCGACTCATAGGAGCCGTCGTATTCGAGCTCGATCCCTTCGGGCAGGACGGGTTTCACCTGCTCAAGCAGCTCGCCGGGCCGCTCGAAGTACTCCTCGGAGGCCAGGTAAATGCCGTCTGTATCCGCCTCGAGGATGGTGCAGCCGAGTTCGGCGAATTTTTCGATGAGCGCCTGCAGCAGTTCCCGGCCGCGGGCGGTCACTTCGGCCGCGAGGTCGCCGTCGGCGAACCGGGCGTTGGGAAAACCGAGGTAGCCGTAGAAGGAATTGATAATAATTTTGAACGCCGCCTGGCGGGCTTCGTACTCGGTCCGGAGGTCCGCGGAATCCGCCTCCCGGGCGAGCGCCTTGTACTTCATCCGGTACTCCCGCAGTTTTTGTAATAAAGGAATGAATACACCGAGCGAATCGCGTTGCGGATTGCGCTGCATTGAAAGGAGAAGGCTGGGATAGAGCGAAGCCACGTCAAAGTGCAGAATTTCGCGGAACACCCCGACCTCATAACTCCGCGTAAAACCGCCCTCATAGCTTTTCACCTCTTCGCCCCCCTCCGGGAGCGCCTGCCGCGCGTGGAAGTACTCCTCCAGGAACAGCAGATCGATCTTCCAGCTGGTCCCGCGCAGCAGGACCTCCTGGAGGCTCATGGGAAAATTCCGTGTCTGGGCGAAGTAAGTGGGAAGGAGAATGTCGGCGACACCGGCGGTTTCCCGCAGGTCGTCGGCCAGGTAGTTCCGGAAGCGCTCGCGATCGCCGGCGAACATTTCCCCGATACGGCTCCCCTCGATATAGGTGCGACCGGCGCCGTCCCGCGGAGTGACTCCCAGCCGCACCGCCACCTCCTTCAGCCCGTAGCCCGGCAGGTCGCGGGTGGTGACGTCATAGAGGAGGATCATCAGGTAGGTATCGACGACGGTGCGTCCCGGAATATCACAGCGGGGAAAGTCCACCCAGCGCTCCGCCGCCTTGAGGCGACTGCTCCGGAAAACGGCGTCGCGCCCGAAGCGGCCCCAGGCGCAGGGGACCTTCAACCGCTTGGCGCGCAGGCGCAGGTAGTCGAGGTCGAACTTGAAGATATTGTGGCCTTCGAGTGTATCGGGATCGGACTCGTGCAGAAAGGCGGCAAAGTCTTTCAAAAGCTTTCGCTCCGCCTCGTCGGAATCCTCTTCGAGCTCGATGAAGCGATCCTTACCGTCGATCCGCAGCCCGATTGCCAGGACGCGGTCGCCGGCGCGGCGCGCGTCGCTGAACCCGCCCGGCTCGGTGCAGCCGGTTTCGATATCGAGCTGGCAGCGCCGCAGCTCGGCAAAGGGCATTTCCGCAAACAGCCGTTCCCGGTTCCGCAGCAGAAATTGGCTTTCGAGGGAACGCAGAAAATCGATGGTGGCTGTTCGTCCCGCCCGGCCGACAAAACTCCGATAGCTCTCAAAGTCGGGAAAAGTCAGCAGGTTCCGGTACGGGCCGGGCCCGCTCAGGGCCTCGGCCTCCGCGCCCCCGCCGATCGTCCCCGGTTCGTCCCCGCTCCAAACGAAGGGGCCGAACGGAGCCGTCGTCTCCACTCTCCCGCCGTCCTCCGCCCGGAGAGACAGGTGAGCCTCGCCCTCGGGAGACACCCAGATTCCGCAAATCGACTTCATACCGAAAGCCTTTCCCGACGCGGAAAATAATTCAATGTTATTGCCGTGCATCGATCACGCTTGCAGAAACGCGCCTCCCTGAGCTACATTTCATCCATGAAGAACGAGGTCATTGAGGTCACCATCAAGGGAGTCATGCCGACTTCCAACGGGTGCGCCGTGTTCCTGGGGAACGACGAGAAAACCTTTGTTATTTACGTCGACGCCGGGATTGGCACCGCGATTTCGATGACCATCAACGGAATCAAGAAAGAACGCCCCCTGACTCACGACCTCATGGGCAATATTTTCCTTGGGCTGGGCGTTCAGTTGAAGCGAGTGGTGATCAACGACGTCCGCGACGGCACGTTTTTCGCGCGGATCATACTGGAGATGAACAACGAGATTGAATCGAAGATCGTCGAAATCGACGCCCGCCCCAGCGACTCGATCGTCCTCGCCCTCCAGCAGCAACAGCCTATTTACGTGGCCCGGGATGTCTTCGACAACATGGAGGACATGACCGAAATCCTCGAGCGCATCCTCAAGCAGCAGAACGAGGATAAGGAAGAATAACCCGGCCGGAGCCGGCCGCGGCCGGACGGTAACGATGGATCGCACCCTTCCTCCAGTCATTGTCCCCGGACACCCCCTGACGGCCCTCGCGCCGATGCAGGACGTCACGGATCTGCCCTTCATGCGGGTCATTCATCATTACGGCGATCCGGACTACTACTTCACCGAGTACTTTCGCGTTCACGCCCATTCGCGTCTGGACGGCCACATACTCCGCTCGATCACCGAGAACGACACCGGGCGGCCGGTGTTTGCCCAGATGATCGGCGAATCGGTGACCGACCTGGTCCGCACCACCCGCGAGCTCCGGAACCACCCGGTTGCGGGAATCGATCTGAACATGGGGTGTCCGGCGCCCAAGATCTACAAGAAGCATTGCGGCGGCGGCCTTCTGCGGGATCCGGCGAGGATCGACCGCGTACTCGGCGCGCTCCGGGACAACATACCCGGGTTGTTCACGGTCAAGATGCGGATTGGCTTCGATTCGACCGAGACTTTTCCGGTTCTACTGGAGCTGATCCGGAAACACGGGATCGACCTCCTCAGCCTGCACGCCCGGACGGTTCGCCAGGGGTACCGGGGTGAAGCCCATTACGACTACGTGCGGCAGGCCGTCGAGACGGTGCCCTGCCCGGTGCTGGCCAACGGCAACATACTCTCCGCCGGGCGGGCGCTTCGCGTCGCCGCGGAGACCGGCTGCCACGGACTGATGGTCGGGCGCCACGCCATCCGCAACCCCTGGATTTTCCGGCAGATCCGGGAAGCCTTTGCGGGCGACCCTGTTTTCCGGCCGACTCTCGGTGACGCCCGTGACTACATCGAGCGCCTTTACCACACCACCCGCACCGGCGGATGCCCGGAAAAACTTCATGTCAACAAAATGAAGAAGTACCTGAATTTCCTCGGCCAGGGAGTGGATCCGGAAGGGAAGTTTCTTTACGAAATGCGACGAACCAGGAGCGAGGCTGAACTGTTCGGCGTCTGCGACCGCCACCTGCTGGCGTCTCCGGAAAAACTTTTTGCCGACGAGCCCTATGAAGGGGTTCTCGCCCGTCCCAACTGCGAAGGCCCGGCGGTGCGGGAAGTCGCGGGATGACTACGCCCTCCAGGATGGGCTTCCTCAAGCAATCCGCCCGGCCTCTTCCGCGGCCCGGGCGCGGACCCACACGGTACCGAGGTTCCAGGCGAAACCGAGCGCGCTGACCAGGATCACCGCCAGACCGGTGGCGGCGAGGAGGCGCACTTCGGAAACAACCGCGGCGCACAACAGCCCGCAGCCCGCCATAAATACGATCATCTGCGTCACCGCCCGGCCGGCCGGGACGAGGTCTTTGACTTTCGGTGTACGGATATGTCCGGCGGTGTCCTTAAAGCGGTGGATCCATACCAGGAACGGAAAGATCCGGTAGAAGAAGGCCTGGATCAGGAGGCTGAGAAAAGGGAGGAACACCAGGACCCCATAGAGGAGGGTCAGGCGGTTCCCGCCATCCGGCAGCGAGCTTCCGAATCCGAAAACAACCGCGGCGCCCGCGGCGAGAGCCAGGCCCATAACGACGAAAGCAACGGCCGCAAAGCGCATGGGAAACTCCATCGTACGTGTTTTTCGGATACGCTCGGCGCCGCACACTTCCACCCCGGTCCGCATGCGCGACCTGAAAATCAATGCCACCTGCAGCAGCCAAGCCCCGATCGACAACGCCATCAGCGCGTACCCGATCGCCGGCAGGGGGGATTCCCGGAAAAACACGACGCCCGCCGACCAGAGCAGGAGCCCCGGGTGCAACAGGAAGAACGCCGCCCACCCCGGCCACTTGGGGTGGTCGTGGGTCAATAGAAACATCGGCAACAGTTTCAGCCCCACTCCGGCGATCACGCAGAAGAACCATCCGACGAGCCCGAAATGGGCGTGGACCGGAAGGATGATCATGTGGGCGATCCCCACCATCGGGTAGCTCATTTCGACACTGAGGAAGAGGCCCAGCGTCACCGTGACCAGGAGGTAAAGATTGGCCGAATAGAGAAACAGTCCGGTCAGGCTCCAGCGACGGACTTTCCGGAAAGTCTTAAACAGATTCCAGTTAAACAGGTAGAACCCGACAGCGAGAAAGGTGGCGAAACTGTGCAGGGGCCAATCGACGCGCCCGAACCAGAACGACGCGATCATGCCGATCCCTCCGAACGCGTAAAACCCGAGTTGCCACCAGGCGAGCCGTTCGCTGGCGAGGTTCACATTCAGGGCCACCGGAAGGAACTGGAAGAGCACCCCGAAGATCATGCAGTTGATCCATCCCAGCACCGCGAGATGCACCCAGGCCAACAGCTCGGGATGCGCGTAGAAATTGAAAATGGCTTCATGGGTGAGCAGCGCCCAGAGTGCGAGCACGACAAAGGACGCCACCCCGCACCCGAGGTAGGTGAACACCAGGCGGGACGACGGGGCCCGATGAACCGCCAGGCCTTCGGTGGTCTGAGGCAGCGGAAGTTTCGAAAGCAGGCCGCCGGTTTGCCGGCGAACCGTGCGCTCGCACTCGCTCACGGCGGCGCCTTCGTCTTGCGCGGGCGGTTTCATCGGTTTCTCCAGATACGGACCAGGCACTCGCTCTCCCCCTTCCATTCCGCCCGGTGAGAGAAGCCGCGATCCGAGAGAATCGGGTACAAAAACAGCGGCTCGCGGTGGTGGCGAACCAGCAGAACATCGTCGTAGCGAAGCCCGTCGATGGTCGCGAGCACCCGCTCCATCGGTTCCGGCGGTTCCAGCCCGCGAACGTCAAGCTCCCTCGGCCCGTCGTCCGCGGGAATTTCCGCCAAAGCCCCGTCCTCCTTCCCGTCCGGGTCCTCCTGGTCGTCGTCCTCTTTGCCGTCAGTATTCGTGCTCCCGGCACGCGGGTAAAACAACACCTCCCAAAAATCCTCCCCGGCTTCCCCGGTCACCGGCCGGGCCTTCCGCGCAAAACCCCTGCTCCCCATCACCCCGTACAACGGCACGGGTTCAAACGGCGCCCGCAACAGCAATGACTGTCCCGGCTCGAGTTTCTCCACCGCCTCCATGATGGCGTGAAACGGCTCCCGTCCGGCCTCGAGAAGGGGCCGAACGTCCAGGAGCCGGGCGTTCGCATAGTCCCCCTCCTGCCAATCCTTCAAATCGTTGTCATGACTCATTACAGATTAGAGTTTAAACTTTCTTCCATCAGAAGATTTGATCCAAATCAAATCCCTTCAGGGAAAGCCTGGAAATCCCGGCGGTACGTGTCATTTTCCCGTTTGAGCCGTTTGATTCATCCATTGAAACCACGAGGGAGAAAGCATCCCGCCGGGTGCCGCCGGCCGGGTTCCGCCGGAGTCGCGGCGGCGCGGGGGAAACGTGTCTGTCATTCAGGGATCTTTTCTCAAGCACAACCATGAAGCCGGGAACCACACCTGCCGGCGACCCGGGTAAATTCGCTCTGCCGCTGGTCGCCGGGATCATTTTTTCGCAGATGCTGCCGGTCACCGGACTGGTGCCGGTGCTTCAGGAGATCACCGGCGGACGCCACCCCGGGATCTCCGACTTTTCCAAGCACCTTTTCATGTCGGTCAACATGATCGGCGCCTTTCTCTTTGCTCCGCTGGCGGGATTGCTGTCGGACCGGTTTCGTGCGCGCAAGCCGTTGATCGTGACGGCGCTCTTCGTCAACGGTCTCACTCTCCTGGCCATGCGGCTCGACCTGTCGTACCCGGTCTACCTCTCCCTCCGTTTTGTCGAGGGCTGCGCCCACATCGCCTCGCTCAGCCTGTTGATGACCCTGGGCATCGACTACGCGCGCCGGCTGGCGTATGGAAAAACGATGGGGCTGCTGGGGGCGGCGCTGACGATGGGGATTGCCGTTGGCGCCCCGATCGGCGGACGGCTCGGCCAGGACGACCCCCTGAACCTTTTTCTGTACGGGAGCGTCCTGCTTTGCATGCTGGGACTGGTCGCGGCGCTCGGTCTGCGCGAAGGTCCGCACGCTCCCCGGGAAAAAGAGGGCCTGGCGCCACTGCTCCTCTCATTGAGACAGCACCGGCTGCTGCTGGTCCCCTACGCTTTCACTTTCGTCGACCGCCTCAGCGTCGGATTCATCATCTCCACGGTCACGCTTTACCTGCGGACCGTCCTGGAAGCGACCCCGCTGGAAATCGGAATCATCCTCGCTTATTTCATGGTGCCATTTTCCCTTCTTACCTATCCCTCCGGACGGTTGTGCCGGCGGTTCAACAAGCTGGGAATGATGATTCTCGGCAGTGCCGGCTACGGGCTCTTATTGATCGTCCTTCCAGCCGTCGAGTTGGACACCGTCCGGTGGCTGATGCTGGGTGGGGGGGTCGCGGCGGCCCTGATGTTCGCCCCGTCGCTGGTCCTGACGGGTCTGCTTGCCGGGGAGGACAACAAGGCCCTCGCAATGGGCGGATTCCACACCGCCGGCTCACTCGGGTTCCTGCTCGGTCCCCTCGCCGGCGGCGCCGCGGTCACGTTCTTCGCTTATTCCCCCATCTCCCCCTACACCGGCGCCTTCCTGGTGATCGGGGGCCTGGAATTGGTCTGCGCACTGGTCTTCCTCCCGTTCCTGAAGCGACTCCGATCGTGAAACGATCCCTGTCTCCTTTCTTCTCCGCCGCAGGCGCCGCCCCCCTGTCCTCACGGACAGGCCTACGTGATCTGGCCCCCCCCTGTCCTCACGGACAGGCCTACGTGATCTGGCCCCCCCCCTGTCCTCACGGACAGGCCTACGTGATCTGGCAGCCGGCGCACCGTTCCAATTCTTCCCCCACGCAGGCCGCCTCCGTCGGGAGCGGACGGACGCCCGGAAGCCCCCCTGTCGTTACCGACAGGCCTACGTGAGTTTCCACGCCCTTACCCACGCAGGCCGCTCGGCAAATCCGTCGGGAGCGGACGGACACGCCCGGAAGCCCCCCTGTCGTTACCGACAGGCCTACGTGAGTTTCCACGCCCCTCCCCACGCAAACCGCCCGGCAACGAGCGGGAGTCTTTTCCCTTCACTTTTCCGCTTTTCCCATTCCGCTTTCCCCTTTTTACCCGTCGGATGACGGGATAAACCCGCTCGCTACTTGAAGGGCTTCACCCTGTTCCCGGTTCTGTTGCCTGTCTCCCTTCCCCCGGGTGTTTCCCGGATTCCGGGGTTGTATCCTTCGGACGGATTTCCTGCAGCCGTGTTGACAGGTGGGTATTCGGATCGGCATGTTTGCCGGATCACCGTGACTCAAGGATCGCCCAAGACAACC
>PWMU01000101.1 GCA_003558065.1 Opitutia bacterium
GAGAGTACGCCTGGTGGATTGGGGGTGGTTTGGCGGGACGGGACGGGACGCCGGTGGGACGGGGCACCGGGCGAAGCCTGCGCCGCTTAAGAAGGTTCGGATTGATTTTCCGGTTGGGCCGGTCTACAAGGGGGCGCTCTATTATGATTTTACCTTCATCGCGGAATTGGGGACGGATCCTTTCAATGGCCTGTATAGCGGCGTGCGGCGGAGCCCTGTTCTTTGGATGCCGTCCTTCGGCGGTTGCTTTTTACGAGGTTTTGGAAGGGGAGGTTTTTCTGAACCTGCGTTCGGGACTGACCTACGACTCGAATATCTTTGCTCGTGACAGCAATGAACAGGATTGGATTTTCGAGATTTCGCCCGAACTGCAGTACCTCCGGCAGGCCGGCCTCATTGCCGTGGATATGCGGAGCGGTGTGAATTTCGGCTTCTTTCATGACAACACCCAGCTCGATTTTCAGAACATCTACTCCGTTCTCAGCTTATCCTATCCGCGGACTGGAGCCCGGAGGATGACTTCTTCGCTCTCGCTGTCGGCTCGCGAGCAGAGCCGCACGGACGCAACCATTGGCGCCCGTACACGTGCTTATGTCTACGAAGTCGACGCTGGCATCCGCTACAACTTTAGCCAGAAGTTCGCGGGACGGGTGCGTGCGGGATACCTTCATCGGGATTTTCGCGACGCCGAACGGAGCGATATCGACCTCTATCAGATTCGAACGGATGGAATCTGGAGGTATTCTCCGCTTTTGGAGTATTTTCTCGGGTATCGTTTTCGCTATACCGATACCCGGCCGACCGCATTGGACGACGGGAGGGACAGCATGGATCATTCCCTGATCCTCGGTGCCGAGGGACAGATTACTCCGAAGCTGTCGGGGACGATTGAAGGCGGTTACCAGACACGGATTCCGGAAGGCGAATTCTCGGAGCGGAGGGAGCAGTTTACGGCCGCGGCCCAGCTCGACTGGGCGATCCGGACGGGAACGTCCCTCTTCCTTTCGGCGAGCCGGGATTTCGATACGTCGCCCAATAGGGATTCGTTGGAGCGTACCGAAGTTGCGACAGGGGTCAGCCAGGCCTTGCGGGACTGGTTGGGAGCCCGGGCGACATTACGGTATCAGAACCTGCGCTTTGGCCGTGCCGACGACCGGGCGGATGATGTTTACACCGGGGAAGCGGCGCTGGATTACGGTTTGACGCGTTATTTCTCGGCCAGTACCAGTTATTCGTATACCATCAGGGAGTCGACTCGCTCTGATTTTGATTACGACCGCCACCTCGCATCCGTCGAAGCCACGTTGAGATTCTAGTAGTCTGTCGGGCTTCGCCGACAGGCTGCTATACTGCCCGTTTTCCAATTCATTCCCCTCTTGAGAGGGGGGGGCCAGCCGCAAGGCTGGTGGGGTGTGTTTTCCGAAAACTTGATGACGTGCAGACGTGCAGTATAGCCTCTCTCCCATAACTGGTGGGAGCGGCTTTTTTTTAGCTATCGGGCAGCGGGTCGTATCAGCCAGACAGGGGCCTTTTACCAGGTTTTCAACGCCGGCAATTACCGGGAATCGATTTTCGAGAGCAATGGTGCGCGAAAGAGTTTCCTCCAGTAGTTGAGTCGAGACCTGTGAGGCGCAGGGATGGCGGGTTCACGCGTCGAGGCAATCACTTCCTGGGTATTCATTGAGGCCGCCCGGGGCGGGTGCCGGATCTCGCGGCGCGGGATGGCACGCCGCTCGGCCGGGCTTTGGGAATTACCGCCGGTCAAGCTAGTGGTTTCCCCTATGATTACTCCCGTGCAATCCCTATTTCCAGGCAAGTTATTCGGTGCTATGTTGGGTGGATCCTGGGAGCAGCCGGGAGGCGCGATTCACGGGGAAGGGATATTTTTCGTGATTTGGGCAGCATTGGCCGTCACAGGTTGGAACTTTAATAGCATTGTGCGATTCACAGTGGTCAGGTACTGGTTTTTCGAGAGGGGAATGAATGAAAACAGCGATACTCAACAATAAGAAAGCTTCGGTCCGGGAATTCGGAATCAAGGGCGTTGTCCCGGTGTTCCTGATTTGGGGACTGTCAGGCGCGGTGTTCACCGCGCAGGGGGTTGCCGACCAGCAAGAGCTGAAGGAAGCGCTGCAGGGTGTTTCGAGTGCGCTCGGGCAGGAGCCGGTCTGGGACGACGCCGTTGAAGGCGGGGATTCCGAAGAGGCGATCTGGGAGGCGATGCAGACTATTGCCGGTGTGCTCGGGGAGAGCGAGGAGACCGTCGGAAGCGACATTTCCGAGCGGGAAGTCCGGGAAGCCCTGGATGACGTGGTCCTCGTTCTCGGCCCGGACATGATTTCCGAAGACGTTGCGTGGAACGAGGAGGATTGGGAGGAAGCCGTCTGGGAAGTGCTGCAAGGCGTTACCCTGTCCCTGGCGCAGAACGATGCCCCGGAGAGGGCCGCGCTGGAAGGCCGGGCTTCCGATCCGGAGATTGAGGAAGCGCTGCGGCGTGTTTCAGCTGTGCTCAGCGAAGACCGGGAATCTGCCGCCGCACCAGTGAGCGAGGAACCGGACGCAGTCGCAATGGAAGAGGATGACGACGATGAGCCTGACGGGGGAGGCGTGGCGAACCAGGGGGATTCCCGTGAAGATATTCAGGAAGCGTTGCGCCGGGTGGCTGCCGCCCTCAACCGGGAGCAGATTACGGAGTCGGAGGCTGAGGAACTCCGGGAGGCTATCGACTCGGAGGAAACCCGGGATCCAACCTCTCAGGACGCGATGGGAGAAGCGCTCCAGCGGGTTGCCGCTGTTGTGGGGGAGCGAAGACTGGCCGAGAGGCGCAAAGCGGAGGGAACCCGGGAGGATGATTCCTACAGACTGTCCGTTCGCGATCGGGTTCAGTTTTCGGTCCGGGGTGAAAACGATCTGAATACCGAGCAGCGACTCGATGGCAACGGCCGTATCCGTGTGCCCATGCTCGGGAATCTCACGATCCGCGATATGACCATACGGGAGGCCGAGGCTTATATCGAAGGCCATTACATCGCCGAAGAAATTTTCCGGGATCCGGAGGTTACCCTTCGCATCTCCGATTACGCCCCCAAACACGCCTACGTCCTCGGCCAGGTTAATAGCCCGGGCGAGATTGCCTTTCCTGTAGAGGAAAACGCTCTCGATATTGTCAGGTTCATCAGTATGGCCGGCGGGTTTACCCCGGTTGCCCGCTCGGACAGGGTTAGCATTACCCGAACCACCGAAGACGGAGAAGAGGAAACCATGAGGGTGGATGTTCGCGAACTCTTCGACACACGAGGCCGTGGTCGAGAGCGGAGCGATCCTGTCATGATCTATCCCGGTGATGTCGTATTCGTTCCCGAGCGGCTGTTATAGGCCGCATTTTTCACCAATCATCCGATAAAACCCTTTCCATTCCAGATCATGAAATCCGAAAAATCTTCAACGCCGCCAGCAACCAGGAAGCAGGCGCCATTAGGCGAATTCGCACTTCCCGACCTCAAACACTACCTGATGGTCGTCAGGGAGCGTTGGTTCCTGGCGATCTTCTCGACGTTGCTGGTGACGGGCCTGGTCGGTTATTACCTTTTGAGCGATCCCCCGATTTACCGCGCCTCGGCCACACTTCTCATGGAGCCGCGGCAGGACCGGGTGGTCGATATGGAGGGAGTCGTTGGGGACGGCCTTGAACAGCGCGGTATGGAAGGTCACGTGATCGAGACCCACATTCAACAGATGCGGAGCCGATCCTTCGTTGACCGTGTGGCCAATACCTTTGACGAGGAACAGCGAAACCGGATCGTTGAACCCTATATTGAAGAGACTTCGGATGGAGGCGTCTACAGGCCGTCCGTCACCGGACTCATCCGCGGGAATCTGAACGTACAACGTGTTGACAATACGCTTTTGCTTCGCATCGGCGTGACGCACCGCGACCCCGAAAGCGCCGCGTTGATAGCCAACCGGGTGGGGGAGGAATATATCCGGTACCTGGTGGATTTCAGTGAGGCCGGGAACGTCAGTGCCATCCGGTTCCTTAATCGTCAGGCGGAGAATCTCGGCCGGGAAGTGGAACGGATGGAGCGGGAGCTTCACGACTATCGCTCCGAGAACAATCTGGTCTCGCTTGAAGAGAATCTGAATATCATCGCTCAACAGTTGAGACAGGTCAGCGATGCGGTCACCTCCGCCCGTATGGAAAGAATTGATATCGACGCACGGATTGACCAGATCGAAGAATATAAGGAGGCGGGCGAGGACTTGTTGGAGATCGAGGCGATAGCGTCCTTTGGATCTCTGCCCAGGCTCAAACAGAAGCGTGAAGAATTGGAAGCCGAGCGCGAGGCGATGTCCGAAAAGTACCTGAGTCGGCATCCCTCCATGATTGAGAACGCCCGCAATATGGAGACGGTGCAGAGTCAGATCGACCGCAACATCGACCAGGCGATCCAGGAGCTTCGTGCCCGGCAGCGGAACGCGCATGAGCACGAAGCGCGGTTGCGCTCTGAACTGGCGGCGGCCGAGCGGGAGGCCCATATGCTCGATCGGCTTCGTGTCGAGTATCGCGTCAAGGAACGTGAGGTTCAGGCGGTTACCAATACGCACGACCAGATTCTACGCCGGCTCGACGAAGCCAACATCACGAGCCAACTGGAGAACAGCAATATCCGGCTGTTTGAAGAAGCCTCGGCGCCCGGGGGACCGAGCGAGCCGAATATTCCGCGGGTGGCAGTTATACTCCTCTTCCTCGGCGGCCTGGTCTTTGTCGGGCTCCCCGTCAGTCTGGACGCGCTCAACAGCCGCATGAGGAGCTGGTCGGATGTCGAAGGCTATCTGGGACGATCTGTCATAGGGGAGATTCCCAGGGTTAAAAAGGTGAAACGCGCCCTTCGGGCGAATATCGTGGCGCGGGAACTGAATGACCCGACCAGCATTGAGTCGTTCCGGTCTCTTTACAACCAGATTGGATTCGCGTCTTCTTTGGAGCAACCGAAGACAATGCTGGTGGCGGGCACGGTTTCGGGCGAGGGCAAGACCTTTGTAACCTGTAACCTTGCAGCCACTTACGCGGCACACGGACGCCGGACCCTTATTATTGATGGCGACCTTCGCCGTCCCAGCATTCACCGGGAGTTTGGTCTGACCAATAAGGAGGGCCTGATGAAGTTCCTGCAGGGTGAGGGGACCTGCGAAGGGGATCCGACGGAGAATCCGGACCTGGGCCTGACTGAAGTGTATCAGAACCTGTATGTCCTCCCCGGCGGGGGGAGCAGCAGGAAGCCGACGGAGCTTTTTGAAAGCGGCAAAGCGAAGGAATTCTTTGATTGGATCAAGGCCAGCTTTGATATCGTCTTGATTGACACGCCTCCGCTCTCCATTTTCTCCGATGCGTTCAACCTGGTCCGCTACACCGACGAGGTGCTTTATGTCTGCCGCTTTAACGGAGTCAACCGGGAACAGGTGAAGAGCTTTGTCGATTCGTTTGATCAGACCGGCGTCGATTTCCTCGGCCTGGTCATGAATGAAATGCCGACGAATCGCAGTGGTTCCATCTACTACTCCGGCCGGGGCTATTACAGCCCCAAGGCCTACCAGAAGTACTACAGCAAGGCCTGAAAACAAGCTGAATCGGCGCGCCTATCCAGCCCCGTAGGCCTGGTCCGTAAGGACAGGGAACCGGGGCGTTCCGCAAACCCGACACCGTCCGCCCCACCCGGTGCTCACGCACCGGCCCACATCGACCCAATCTTCTTTCCCGGTTCCTCCCCGTAGGCCTGGTCCGTAAGGACAGGGAACCGGCGCGTTACGCAAACCCGACACCGTCCGCCCCACCCGGTGCTCACGCACCGGCCCACATCGAAGGGGGTTCAACTATCAGGGTTTCCCCTATGGCCTGAGCGGTCTAACCCCTATTTTCAGTCGAATTGATTTCATGCTAATCTCCTTATGTCTTTTGAAGGAAAAGAGACTTGGTCGCATTTGAGATTGAGCTCGAATTCCCTCAAGGAGTCGGTTAATTATGTTTATTTCGGTAGGGTTACTGTAGAAGTGACGGGGCGAAGCCTGCTCGAATTACTTTTAAAATCGGTTTTCGAGAGTAAGTATCAAACTGCTTCGCCCAATTAATTCCAGCCTGAATGCCTCTGTTAGAAGGGGTTAGACGCTGATTCGACCTTCTTCTGGAAGGCCGCCTTGAAAGAAACCCCTGTCATTCCGATAAGTGATTGACTTCAGGTCCGGCGGACAGGATTGACGGGCCCCGGATCGCCGAAGCCCTCCGTAACTCGAAGAGGGTAGTAGGAGAAAACCACGAACAGCGGCCCTGCCGCTACAAACTATGACACCACCAAAAGCAGCAGTAATCGGTTGCGGGTACTGGGGTAAAAACCTGGTCCGCAACTTTCACCAGCTCGGCGCGCTGGCCATGGTTTGCGACCCGACCGAGTCCGGACGATCCAAAGCCGCGGAAATAGCACCCGGGGTGGAGATCGCCGAGGGACTTGATGCCGTTTTATCCCGCGACGACATTCCGGCGGTGGTCATCGCCACGCCTGCTGAGACCCACCGTGAAATGGTCCTGCGTGCGCTCGAAGCAGGGAAGGATGTCCTGGTCGAGAAACCGCTCGCCCTGAACTACCGGCAGGGACGGGAGATGCTGAAGGCCGCGGAGGCCAGGGACCGTATCCTGATGGTCGGCCACCTGCTCGAGTACCATGCCGCCGTGTTGCGGTTGCGGCGGCTGGTGGATGAGAAAGTCCTGGGGCGCGTCAATTACATCTACTCCAACCGGCTCAATTTCGGGAAAGTCCGGACCGAGGAAAACTCGCTCTGGAGCTTCGCGCCCCATGATATCGCCGTTATTCTGAGACTGGTCGGCGAGCTTCCCATCGAGGTGACCTGCTGCGGCGGGAACTACGTTTCCCCGAACGTGGAAGATGTCACCGTCTCCTGCCTCAATTTTCGAACGGGCCTGCGGGCTCACATTTTCGTCAGTTGGCTCAATCCCTTCAAGGAGCAGAAGCTGGTTGTGGTCGGCGACAATAAAATGGCGGTTTTCAATGACATGGAGAAGGATGAAAAACTGGTCCTCTACAATCAGAATGTGAGGATCGAAGGAGGAAAGCCCGTGCTCCACAATGGTGATCGCCAGGTTGTGGACGTGGCGATGGAGGAGCCGTTGCGCCAAGAGTGTCAGCATTTCCTCGAATGCGTTCGCGACCGCACGCAGCCCCTGACCGACGCCCAGGCGGGCGTCAATGTCCTCAAGGTCCTCGAGGCCTGCCAGACTTCCCTTCACCTCAACGGCCGCCCGGTGGTGTTAAGCGAAGTCTGACCCATCGCTTTTCTCGCTTCCGAAAAAACCTCTTCGTAGGCCGTCTCCGTGAGGAGCGGATCACCAATCAACGAACCACCAATCACGAATCACGAATCACGAATAACGAATAACCAATCACGAATAACCAATCACGAATCACGAATAACGAATAACGAATCACGAATAACGAATAACGAATCACGAATAACGAATAACGAATAACGAATAACGAATAACGAATAACGAATCACGAATAACGAATAACGAATAACGAATCACGAATCACCATGTACGCCCACGAAACCGCCGTTATCGACCAGCCCTGTGAAATCGGGGAGGGGACTAAGATCTGGCACTTTGCGCACGTCCTGGCGGGGGCGCGTATCGGCAAGGGGTGCAATTTCGGACAGAATACGATGGTGGCCGGCGGCGTTGAGATCGGCAACAATGTCAAGGTGCAGAACAACGTCGCGATTTATACCGGGACGACCATTGAAGACGACGTGTTCCTGGGGCCCTCCTGTGTGTTGACGAACGTCACCAATCCCCGCTCCCAGGTCAAACGGCGGAACCTTTATGAAAAGACCGTCATTCGCCGCGGCGCGACGGTCGGGGCCAACGCGACGATCGTTTGCGGGATCACGCTCGGGCGGTACTGTTTTATATCCGCCGGCGCGGTCGTGACGAAAAACGTTCCCGATTACGCCCTGATCGTCGGCGTGCCGGGGCGCCGGAAGGGCTGGATGAGCCGTCACGGTCACCCTCTGAATCCCGACTCCGCCGGCCAATGCCGGTGTCCGGAATCGGGATTGACTTACCAACTCGATACCGACGGCAACGGCGAACGCCTGCGCTGCCTGGACCTGGATGAGGAAGCTCCGCTGCCCGA
>PWMU01000057.1 GCA_003558065.1 Opitutia bacterium
GGCGGATACCGGAAATTCTTCGTCCTCCGGGTCATCCACGTCGATAATCACCCGGTCGGCATCGTAATCCGATTCCCCTCCGGCGGAAGTCTGAATGTTTTGAAGAGGCTCCATTTTCTCCTCCAGCTCCCGGATGCGGCGTTCGAGTTTCTGGATGATCTGATCCCGTGGGTCATTCGAGCCGCCGAAGGGGTGAAAAGGCGGGACGAAATCCGCAGACGGCTCGGTGTCCGGTCCCTTCCGGTCGGTATCAATTGATATTCGGGGACTGAGATCCCGATCTTCCCACTGTTGCGAATGTTCGTCCATCACACCCCTCCAAAGTCAATGCTTACGTCCCGGCGGCGCCAGATCCGGCCCTGCCAAAGTCTCACGTCGCTTTCGATCACGGTCATTCCGGTGGGATAGCTCGACGGGTCAGATGAACCGGACTCTTCGTAGTCCCCGGTCCATGCGACGCTACCAAGGTAGCCGCGGTAAACCTGAAGCCTCGGCGGTTGCCCTGGAAGCTCCAGCCTGGTGCTCAGCCAACGGAAGACCTCGAAAACCTCATTCGAAGGAGACGGCTCGGTTGTCGAATAGGTTTCGGTGATGTGGGCTGTCACCCACCTTCGAACCGGCTCAACCCTAAGCGACGGATCCGGGGATCCTCCGCTCCCTGAAAGGAAATACGAGCCCGGGAACCTGTAGCGGGTTCGCCTGGATTCCGTCCATTCCCCGGGGACTTCCACGAAAACCCGATTGATGATCGCGAACCCCTTTCCGCGGTGCCCGATCTGCTGGTTGACCAGATTTTGATTGGCCCCCAGCGGCCCGGCCGCATTGTAGTCGAGCCAATGGTCGGAGGAAATGTCTCCGCTCCCGGCCTTTACTAGGAATCGATGGGTCCATTGACGGGCGCCGGCATCGGTCAGGCCCGTCGCCGGACTCTTCGTTCCCGGGATCTGGCGGATGTCGGGCCTCCCAATCTCGACCGGGGTGTCCGTGGCTTCCAGGTAAGTTTCGCGGATCCGGCAAATGGCGGCATCCTGGGTTGCGCTGATCCGGGCCAGGACGCAGCCTTCCAGTTCCAGGACTCCGATCGAATTATCCAGATCCCCGGGTTCGGTGGCGTTTGCAAGCCTGATAAGCGTGCGAGCGATCTGCTTACGGTCGTCCTCGCCCCGGGAATAATCGGGATTTCCGACAAGCTGCGATTGAGCGGTGGCCTCAATGTAGCGGCGACTGATTCGGCGCAGGGTTTTCCCGCGCGTCACCTGCTCACCGCCCAGGGCGTAAATCGAATTATATGAACTTCCAATATCCGGCGGAGTGTAAACCGCCGCCGCGCGCATAACCCAAATTTGCGTCAGGCTTCGGCGTCCGTCCTGGGAGGTACTGATATTATCCTCGCCAACCTGAACCGGAGTGTCCGTGGCCTCGATATATCGGCGGGTGACTCGAGTCACCGACTTGTCGCCGCTACGGCGCTCGCCGGCGTAAACGAAATTCGCGCCATCGACCGTAGCCGCGTTGTCGCCGACCGAAGGCGGTGTGTACGAGGCGCCGCTGAGGATAAGAAACCGGCGCCGGAGCGTCCTGCGGCCGTCTTGGTCGGTCGCGAGGTCATCTTGTCCGACCTGGACGGGCGACCCCGTGATCTCAACGTAAGTGCGGGTCACCCGGGTGATAAACCCCCGGTCGTCAACCTGCTGGCGTTGAAGGTAGTGATTCGGGAATCTACTGGAATCGGGGTCCTTGGTAACGCCCTCTTCGCCGAATTTAACGGAATCTGAAACCGTGCGCTTAACCACGAATCGACGGGTTACGGTACGCCGGCCGTTTTGGTCGGTTGAAATACTCGGCCCGCCCGCGGAATCCGGCCCGCCGATCTCGGTAAGCTCGTCGGTGACTTCCTCGTAGACTTCAGTGAGGACCATCTCCTCCGCTCCCTCGCCGCGAGGGGCGACCGTCGGCTCGCTCACGAGAAAAGCTTCGGGAAACTCGTCGTCCTGCTTCCCGACCGGAGCGAATGTCTCGGTGTCGAGGGACTGTCTTTCCGCCCAATTACCCTTGAGGTTCCAGCGGCGGGTCACGCGGAGCCGGCCTTCGAGGGTTCGACTGATGGTGGGCCGCCCCCACCGTTCGAGTTTGGTCCTGTCCGGCATGGCGTTACCAGCCCGGACGGACCCTCATACGGCCCCCTTTCCGGCGCTGCGGATTGATGATTGAATTCAGCCGCATATCGGCCTCCCGGGCCTTGGCGGCGAGAAATTCGAGATTCTTGCCGTTGTACTGTTTCGAGCCCCCGGCGCACTCAATTCGAGCCTTCGGGAGCAGGATTTCGTCAACCGCCTCGGCCGGGACTTTCGGGGTCTCGCCTTCCTCTTTCAGGGGACTCGGTAGAATGTTGGCCCGCAGGCGAACCGAATAATCCTTGTCCGGAACCGGATAGACGACCATGCGGAGGCCCGGGGTGTAGGTCGGCATCACGTTCGATGCGTCGATGTAGTACCAGAAAGGCGAGCCAATCTGCTGATTAAGGCCGTGGACCTGGATGAAGTGGACGAAGGTGTTGCCAATCCCCGAGCGCGGACTGAAGTCGCTCCGCAGGAACCCCCGGTAGCGAATTTCCGCTTCACGACCGTAAAGAGGGTGCAGCATGCCGATTCCCAAGGCTTCCGGTGTCTCGCACAGTTCGATGCTCTCGGCCGGCAATTTGACCGAATTATGGAACAGTCTCACCGAATGATCCCCGGTTTGGCCGTTCCACGGCTCCACTAAGTGATGATCGCCGTCACCGTCTTTGCCGGCGTACATATAAAAATCCCCGCCTATGCGGACGTAAGAACCCACGTACAGAGGGTCGGGCTCGGGGCTTCCGTTAAGGTCGATTGCGGTGCTTCCGGAAACCAGCCCCCACGTATGGTTCTCCGGGGCTTTGAAGCGCACGCCCATATTGCTCTCGCTCCAAGTAGGGCGCTTGCCTTCAAGTTCCATGAACATCTGGCGGTACGCGGTGTTGACGCACGTATCCAGGAACGGGAATTCGCCGTCTTCCTCCGCCTCCTCATAGGTCATCCCCAGAAGGCGGGCCAGGTCGGCTCGTAATGCCTTGAGATCCTTAGACATGATTTACTGCTCGGGAAGGTCCGGCTCGGCGGGATCCTGCGATGACTCGGGCTCGGTTGGCGGGGTAAAGGCGGATCCGCCCACCGTCTCGGAATCGGGTTCGGGTTTCTTGGCGGCCTTCTTTCGTGCCGTCTTTTTCCGTGCGGTCTTCTTCTTGGGCGCGGCCTCGGAAACCGGGTTGGCCTGACCGGTGAAGAAGGCATCGAGAAGCCGGCGGATCGTCGCATCTTCGTCATTCTTCTTTACCGGAATGTCGCAATCCCTCGCCAGTTCCCGTAGATCTTCTCCGCTGAGGTCGTCGTAAAGCCCGGGGGTGACTGTCGGTGGATTGACGAAAGAACCGTCGCCATCGCCGGATCCAAGCACCGGGCCAAAGAAAAACAGGCCGTCCATGTTCTGGCTTTGAAAGATGTCGTCGGCCTCTGCCTGAGACTTCGGTTGATAGACGTAACCGCCGTCCTCCTTGGCCCAACGGAAGGGGTAGGATTTTCCGGAAATACCTTCGACATACAGGGTCGGCTCCTCCTTGTTCTGTCCGATGATCTTGATTTTCATAACGAATGTCCTCGGGTTTTAAAAAAAAGGCCCCCTCGGTCGAGGGACACCAAGGGGGCCTTGCGTTAGGATGCGATTCGGTGGTTGGATCAGGCTTCGGATGCGCTGAGATCCACTCCCGGAATTGAGTACGCGGTTTCGATCAGCAGGAAGTTCGGAAGACGTTTGATGGTATCCCGATAGGGCGACATGCCCCGGATTCCCTGCATACCGACGCCAGTCAAGTGCGCCTCTCCACGGGAGTTCTTGAAGTCGTCCCAATGGAAGATCGGTTCCGCCGGAATCGAGCCCTTGGCGTAGTAGAGCGCGTGCGCGCCCATGGCCAGGACATACCCCAGTGGAACCCCGTTTTCGGTGCAAGGGATGATCATGCTCCCGCTCGGGTGGTCATAGGTGTGATTGTCATCTTGGTCGGACAGGATAGAGGCCACCCCGCGGGTAACGCCCGTCAGCTTAGTTCCGTCGTTACCGGACCCGGACCAACTGATGCCCTCGTATTTGCCCTTATCTTCGCCCGTCAGGTTGTAGATAATGGCATAGAAGGTTTTCGTCCCCAGGCCGTCGGGCGCGTCCTCGCTATCGTGGAGCTTCCAGTGGTAGCCCCCGAGGTAAGCCATGTAATCCGAGGTCCCTGCGGCGTATTTCTCGCCGCCGCCGGTAACTTCCGTGGCACTATCCCCTGAAAGCGCCGTACCCAGGAAAGCCAGCGGCTGAAGCGGAGAACCCTGGCGACCGTCCGCGCTATCGATCTTCATCGAATGCGGGTAGATCACCATGTTTTCCCACATGGCGTACCGGCCCCGGAACAGGCGGTTTTCGTCGCCCCGGCGGTCGGCGTCGCGCAACGCCAGGAGATACTGCTGACTCCGGCGGAGCGGCCGCAATACCTGGTCGGTCCCGAACAGGATGTACTGCGGATTATCCGCGCCGGACGGTGCGTTGTCCATGGCGATTTCCATGCCCCCCTGGGCAATCAACTTGGCCTTGGCTTCCTCAATGGCACTCGTATTGAACGTGTCGGCGAAATCAAGATCCGCCTGGGACGAACGTCCGCCAGTTCGCACAAGGTTTTCCGGGTGCTCGTTCAGTGCCTTCTCACGAAGGGTGAGCTGAATATCGTCCTCCTCCTTGCGGGCGTACCACTCGGTCATCACCTTGGCCGAAGCCTGGTGCGGGCTGAGCTTGCGCATGTGGTTCATCAACTGGGTGAAACTCACGGCATGCCGAAGCAGATCTACCGTAACCCGGAAGGTTCCGTAATTCAGCTTATGGGTATTGCTCTTGAGCTCGTTCTCCCCGAGAACCCCCTGTCCGCGAACCGGGGCCATGGTGGTAAACACCACGTCCTCGGCGGCGCCCTTATTGAGGTCGGTCTTTTCGCAGACCGGCAGGCGTTGTTCTTCGGAGCCGATAAATTCCTTCATGACATTGCGCGAGCGCGCGTCATGAAGGACCAATGAAGACCAGATTACGGCCTTCATGTCAGGATTGGCGTCAACCAGATCCCGGTACTTCGTTGCGTTGGGCAAATCAGACATGACTAAAATAGATTAAAATTAACAGGTTACGAGGCCCCTAAGAGGTCGAACTTGTCCTTCGAACTCATGTTCGGAAGCGCACGTTCGAGGCCGTCCTTCGTGGCTTCGGCTTCGGTGGATTCGCCTCCGGGGGTTTCCCCGCCGGTCAGGACTTTGGCCGCTCTTCCACTGCTCGTAGCGGCGGCTCGCGGAGCCGACTCGTTGGCCGGCTTGTTTTCTTTGGTCTCGGTGGTCACAGGTTTTTCCTTGGACTGTATCTCCGCCTCTTTCTGCGTGGCGGTTTGCAGGCCCTTCTCATGGGCGAACTCACGGGCCAACGTCAGTGGCCAGCGGGGGCTTTGGAAGATCGACTGGTAATCCGGATCGGACTCTTTCACCTCAACCCATTCGTCGAACTCCTGGCGGGCCTCCGACTCCTTGTCTTGAAGGTCCGGAAACTCTTTCATGGCCGCCTGTGCATTGGATTTCTCCTTCTGCTGGAAGCTGGTGAGTTCCTGGGTCTTCTGCTTCTCCCGGAGGTTGTCTTTCTTGGCTTCGAGCTTATCGATAGTGCGTTCCCGCTTTCCGATTTCCCGCTGGAGTTTCAAGGCTTCCGCCGTGTCCAACTCCTCGGATGCTTCCTCGATTTTCTTTTCGAGATCGGCGATTTCGGATTTCGCGGTCTCTATTTCACCGTCGATCTCGGCGGTGGGGGACTTTTCGGGCTCGGCTTTTTCGCCGGAGTCCTTCTTGATGGATTCCCCGTACACGGCCTTAAGCGCGGTCTCCCTGTCGATCCCTTGCTTTCTGAGGGCGATGAACTTACGTTCCTGATCGAATTCCTTGCCCTTGAGTCGAAATCTTTCGGGCTCGGCCTCCTCGTCCGGCTTTTTTTTACCTTCCTCCGGGGTCGTCTCCTCGGGATCGGGTGTTGATTCGGACTTGTTTTCGCTCTCGGGCTCGGCCGGTTCGGCCTTGGGCGTCTCTTCGTCCCGGGAAGAAGAAACATCATCATGCCGGCTATCGCCAAGCAGGTCCTGTTTTTCTTCACGGGAAAGGGACTCCGCGTCGAAGTTCTCTTTGGTCGGGGCTTCCGCCACCTGTGTTTCCTTTGCCATGCGCCCAAGTTACGCGCTGGCGACACTGCTTCTCAAGCGGTTGTATTTTTCTGAAAACAGATTTTTTACACCATGGAAATCGCCTGGTCTTCAGGAATGACAGAGCCAAAAATCCCCACCGACCGGAAATACCCCTCCATTGGCTCCAATTCCTCGGAATATCCCAGCCGCATGTCATCCGCCGTCGGGAGTGATGAAATCGTTTGATCGAACACTTTCGACCCCGATAGGAAGCCCTTGATCCGGCCATTCGCCTCCATCGTGAATAATGTCAAGATCGACTGGCCCTCATCAACCATTCCGAGGTCGAGGGTATGGGAAACGCCCCCGGAATCCCAAAAAAGTTCCAGCCGCCCCCCGTCATCGGCTCGGTAGACGAGCCTGAGAATATCCCCGGCGCCCGCCCTCATCTCGAAAACCGTCCTGGCCAAAGACTCTCCCGCGGAAAGCCGGAAACCGGTGAGGACCGACATGGCGGTTTCATTCCATATCGACTCCATCGCGAACTTCGGCACCCGCGCACGGCCACCGGCAAACGAAACGGCATAATCTTCGAATCCACCTTCGCCGTCTTGGGTCTGATAAACTTGGCCATCCGAAGTTATGTACGGCTGATGACCGTCGAATCCAGCACGAAGTCCCAGCCATGCGCCACCCTCGAAATCGATGACCGGAACATGAGCCGCAACCTGCCGCTGACTTCCGTTCTTGTCCGTTTCCGACGCCGTTGAGTCGCGCTCAAACCCAAGGTTCGGGCCTATGGATGAACGAATCGCCCCTTCCTGAACAATACCTGGTATGGTAAGAAGTTTTAACCGGTTGACTGCGGTTTCGGCGGACATTGCTGACTGCGCTATTTATCTCTCGACTCAGTTGAAGGCTTTGGTGATCCCCTCGACATCCCGCATAAACTTACGGCTGATCCCCTGTGCTTTCATAAGTGCTTCTTGATTCTCCCTGCCCCGCTTTTCTTCGTCTTGCCGCATCTTTTTCATGATGCCGAGTTGCTGCTTGTGGGCTTTCTGCTCCTCGCGCTCGGCTTTGGCGATTGCGTCGGTATCGCACCGATTACGGGCCTGGATAAGCTCGAACCGGGCCTTGGCCTGGCGATCGATGGACTGGTTCATCTGGTCGTTGATTGCTTTGATGTTCATCTTAAGCCTCCGTGGTAAAGCTGAACGGCGTGCTTCCATCGTCTGACCACGCACCCGGCTTCTGCGGGTCGCTGATCGCCCTGACACGCCAGTGATAAGTTGTGTTGTTGTCCAGCACCCCGGCGGGCACGGTATGCTGAATATGATCCACGCCGCCAACGTCCACCCGGCTGCCGAATACCGTCTTTTTGTGGTACACGACCTCGGGGTTATGCGGGTAAAGGTTGGTCGCGCTGGTCGAAATCACAACCTCGTAGTACACCCCGCCATCGGGCTCCACCCAATCCAGCGTCGGCGTCACACTAACAGCCGTGGCCGAATCAGCGGGAGCCTCAAGAACTGTTTGCGCCGGGGCCTGTGGTTCGGGGTAGGTGTACCTCGCCGCCCATCCCATGTCTCCAGGGCCTGTACCGGCGTAGGTTATCTGGATGTTCGTGCTGTTGGCGCTGCTGACGTGATTATCACCGGCGTCGAACCACGGCGA
>PWMU01000071.1 GCA_003558065.1 Opitutia bacterium
AGGGTCTGGTTGAGATTGATGAACGCGCATCGCCGCACCCAGCCGTCGACCGCCGTATGGAAACTCACGGCGTTGAAATGATAATCGTCGTAACTGCTGCGGTGATGAATGAAATGCCCCAGCCAGTTCCCCATGAACGCGATATCCTCGACCCCGACTTCCGTGATCGGTTCGAACGCCCTCAAGCGCATGTCAAATGATTCGAGCATCGTCAGTTTCACCGGCGCGCGCAGCGTAATCCGGTCGCCCTCGATCCGTTCGATGCGATGGATCTCGCGAATGGGCACCCCGTTGTCCTGGATCCGAGTCCAGCCGTCCCTGATCGACCGCGATCCCATGAACACCTCCGTCACCGCATGCCGGTCCCCCGCTTCCAGCACCACCCACTGTCCCTCTTCGAGCGGAGCGGAGGATTCCACTTCCAGTTCCCGTGCGTTGCGCGGAACGTCCTCGCGCACGGTCGTGAGCACCCCGCCCATTCCGGATTGGGGTGACTGAAAACGGATCATCCACTCGTGCGGGCGGCCGTTCACCTTGAAAAGGATCGTGCCGCCCTCCGTGCTCCCGCTTCCGCGCAGAACGATATTCCCGCTTTGAATCTCCAGCGGCCGCATCCTCGAGAGGTTGGTTGAGAAGTGAAACACCCCGGGCGGGAAAAAGACGACCCCGCCCCCCGCCTCTTCCGCAGCGTCGATCGCCCGTTGCACGCCGATGGTATCGTCGTTGCCGTCATCCGGCACGGCGCCGTAGCCGGTCACATCGAAGACCGGACCGGCGACCTCCGGGACCGGTTTCTCGCCGAAACCGTACCCGGCGTAGGAATAGTTCAACACGAGGGGATCGCCCCGCTCATCGGTCCGCGGTTCCAGCCACCGCCCCTCCTCATCGTAGTAGGCGAGACTGCTGGCGGCGCCCTCGACAACGCACCAGCCGGCAACCATCGCCACCGCGGACAGAACCATGATCAGTACCGCGTTTCCCGCAAAATCCGCACGTGCTCGATTCATTTATGATTTCACCGCTTCTCCGCTGACGGTAACGCTTACAGTAACACCGTTTCCGCCCGCAAGCGAGCCTGAACTCAGGACTCAAACCGCCCGGTTCCGGCGCGGCCAGCCCGGGTTAATTTAACCCGTTGAATTACGGACTTGATTCCTTTGTCGGCCGGGTGCGAAAATCACCTTCCGGACGAGATTGATGGCGCGGATCCACGCGCGAATTCCCGAGAATCATGAAACGCGGCAAACCGGTTACAATGAAAGAGGTCGCCGAGGAAGCAGGGGTGACCGCGGCGACGGTGTCACTGGTTCTGAGCAAGAACCCGAAGATCTCGGCGGTCACGCGGGAAAAGGTTCTGAAGGTCGCCCGGCGCCTGGGTTACCGGCGCAATCCCTACGTGTCGGCTTTGATGACAACCCGCCGTGAGCGCCACAAAAACCGGGCATCAACCACCCGTCCGGTCCTCGCCTTTTGCACCGCAATCGACTCCGCGCGCGCCTGCCCCCTGTCCCCGCTTCCCGGGGACGCCTTCTTTGCCAGTGCGGCCAACCGCGCCACCACCCAGGGCTACCGTCTGGAAAAGTTCAACCTCCTGCAGAAGGGACTGTCCTCCCGACGCGCGACAGAGATCCTCTACACGCGCAATGTTTCCGGTGTCCTGTTGCTCGCGTTCCCGGAACTGCGCGATCCCTATGCTCTGGAATGGAAACACTTCCCGCTGGTCAGCCTGGGCTTCGCCCTCAGCGCACCCACCATCGACCGGGTGGCAAGCGATTACTTTCAGTCGATGATGACCGCGATCGAACAGTGCCGTAAGCGCGGGTACCGCCGGATCGGGCTGGTGCTCTCGGATACCGACAACCCGCGGGTCAACCGGCGCTGGCTCGCGGCTTACCTGATGGAGCAGGAGGGCCTGGCAAAAACCCAACGCCCGCTCCCGCTTCTATTGCCGAACTGGACCAACAAGGGCTTCCTTTCCTGGCTCGACAGGCATCGTCCCGACGCCGTCGTGACGCCATGGGGCAGGCGCATCCGCACTACCCTGGAAAAGAACGGCTGGGAGGTCCCCCGGGACATCGGGCTGGTCACCCTGGACAGTCGGGAACCCGACGGTGAGGTATCGGGGATCTACCAGAACCCGGCGATCCTGGCGGCCCGGGCCGTTGACATGCTCGTGGACACCATCGAACGGAACGAACGCGGGTTGCCGGAGTTTCCCAACACGCTTTTCATCGACGGAGTATGGAATCCGGGACGCACCCTCGCCGGGGAACAAGCTTTCTCCGAACGGGCGCCCGCCCGCGAGAAGCCCGAAAAATCCGTCTCGATGCGCGAAGTCGCCGAACATCTGGGAGTCCACGTTTCCACGGTTTCCCTCAGTCTGCGCGACAACCCGAGAGTCTCCCGGGAGACCCGGGAGCGAGTCAGGCTGGCAGCCAGGGAACTGGGGTATCGAAGCAGCCCTTACATTTCGACATTGATGAGCGAAAAACGTACGGGGAAAGCGTTAAGGTCTCGGCCCGAACTGGCTTTCGTAACCACATTTCCTACACGCGACGGCTGGCGCACCGCTTCCCCCACGATCGTCCAGTGCCTCAAGGGCGCCCGGGCGAGAGCCGAAGAGAAAGGTTTCCGGCTCAACGAGGCCTGGCAACCGCCCGGACAGGGCAAGGACCAGGAGTTTTCCGAAGAGCTTCGCCGTCGATCCGTTCAGGGGCTGATGCTGCCTCCGCTTCCTTCTCACGGCCTGCGCCTTTCGATTCGCTGGGAGTGGTTCTGTCTTGTGGCTCTCAGCTTTACCTGGAGCTGGCCGCCGCTTCACCGGGTCGTGAACGATCACTACAGTTCGATGCGGCGCGGGGTGAGGGAATGTCACCGCCTGGGTTACCGCCGCATCGGACTCGCCTTAAGCGCCACCGCCACCACCCGCGTTCAGAACCGGTGGCTGGCGGCCTACCTCATGCAACGGCGCGAATTCGACGATCTCGCCCCCCTGAAGCCCCTGATAACCAAAGACTGGGTTCCGGAAACGGTTTCCCGGTGGCTGAAACAGTCGAAACCGGAGGTGATCATCGCTCCCAACGCGGACCCGATCCTGCAATGGCTCCGGGAATGGGGCTACTCGGTGCCCCGCGACCTGGGATTCGTCAGTCTGAGCTGTCCGAAACAGGGCGGGCCGATATCGGGAATCCACCAGAATGCGAGACTGCTCGGTGCCCGCGCAGCCGATACCTTGATCAGCCTGATCGAACGCAAAGACTACGGCGTCTCCGAGCATCCCAGCACCCTCATGGTCGACGGGGTCTGGAATCCCGGAAAAACCGCCGGAACCCCGGCTGCCCCTCCGGTCCTGCGAACGCCCGAATGACCGGGGTCACGGCGAGACCTCCGGCATGGCAAACCAGCCCGCACCGACATCGCCCGCGTGCAGCGGCCGATTACTGACCGGTTCGTCGGAATGTTCGTCGGCGCCGACGTCGTTCGGCCAACGAATATTTTTATCTTCTCGCGATACCCGGGGCTGACCGTCCATGTCGTGAGCAACCTGCGGGAAATGACCGACCGCCGTTCCCCGCGCCGGCCCTTCCGGATCCGGCCGCCAAAGACCGTTTTCGGCTCGCTTCATACCGGGATCCTCGAGACGGAATTCCTCCGCTTCAAGGGATCCGACGTCCCGCCCGAATCCCAGGTTGCCTTCGGCCCTGAAGCCATCTCCGGGATCGCCGACGACGAATTCGCCCCCGGTAAAACCGCCCGCGTACATCAGATTGTTGGCGAGGGTCACCTCTCTCGCCACGACGTCGCGGTCTTCCAGGTGGGAGAGAAAAGAGAGGTGGATATGGGGCCCGTCGACATCGACAATCGTGTTGAATGCGACGGTCGTGCCATGAGGGGCGAAAAAGCCCGTCAGTTCATCGGCGCGGTAGGCCCCGCTTTCCCGGTCCCTGCCACTGTCGCGATTCCCCGACCGCAGCGAAATCGCCGCGCCTCCCCTCCCGGCCGTTCCTTCGATGTAGTTGTTGACGATACGATGATCCTCCCCGCAAACGCGAATCCCTCCCGAGTCCTCCACGTTCTCGCCGAAGAAGAAATTCGAATCCACGATACATCCGTCACCATGACGCAGACTCAGGGTTCCCTGGTTCCCTCGAAAGGTGTTGCGGCGAAAGATATTCCGCCCGGCCTTGTTGGAAATGGTCTCGATCTCCCCGTGACAACGCTCGAAGAGGTTCTCTTCCACCAGCGTATGAGAATCCGTCAATGAGTGCGTGCTGGTGCCGATCCGCATCGATTCCCACCCGTGCCCCCCGTGGGGACGGTCGACGAAGTGATTGCGGCGGATGTGGTGAAAGTCGCGCGAGCCGTCGCGCCACACAGTCAGGGTGACTCCCGAATGATTCATCCCGCGAAACGTGCAGTGCTCCACCAGATGATGTTCCCCGCGCAGCGAAACCCAGAAATAACGCGTGCCGCTGTCGGGCGGATCGTAACTGTCGATCACCGTCTCGCGCAGCTGAAGGTGGGTTCCGTCAAGCAACACCACATGCCCGCCGTCCAGCCAGCCGTCGCGGAAATGGATCCCCTCCAGCGCCATGTGCTCGCCCTCCAGGGTTACCGAAGACTTTCCGCTGAAAATCACCTTGCCGGGCGTTTCCGCGCGAACAACAACCGGCCGGGCCGCCTCCCCCGATCCCTTGAGCACGAGCTGCTCGTCGTTCCAGGTCCCCTCTTCAAGAACGATCACCTCGCCCGGGGCCGCGTCAGCCACCGCGTCAATCAAAGCCTCGCGGTCGCCCGCGCCGACAGTCAACGAGGATGATTCCCCTCTCACGGCCCCTTCCGGTCCGGAGGCGGCGCAGGCCACTGCGGATACGGCCAACGCCGCCCATCCCGCAAGCCGAATCGCGACCACCGAGCTCAACTCTTTCCATTTCATACGAATTATCCTTTCTGTTTGACCTGTTTCAAGCTCGCGCCGAGATCGGCCGGGCCCGGGGGCGTACCTCATTGGCTGGTTGTCCTAATATCGGACAGGCATTCCTGACCAGCCCGCCGTTCTTTGAATCGTTGAACCACTCACGCTAGAAAATCTCAAATCTTCGATCTTCAATCACACAAGATCCGGGTCGCAACTTGACAGAACGTCTTTCGTTTCATAAACCCGCCCGGATGAACTATCGCAAACTGGGCAATACCGATATCGACGTTTCCGTGATCGCTCTGGGCGGATGGGCGCTGGCGGCGGATTCCTCCGAAGTTACGTGGGGAAAACAGGACGAACGGGATTCCCTGGCGACCATCGACGCCGCCCTGGATGAGGGTATCAATTTCATAGATACAGCCGAAGGGTATTCGAAGGGAGCGTCCGAGGAACTGATCGGCCGCGCCCTGAAAGGACGGAGGGACCGGATGGTCGTAGCGACCAAGGCCGGACGGAAAAACCTGGCGCCCGAAAAGCTGATCCAGGCTTGCGAAGGCAGCCTGCGGCGGCTGCAGATGGACATGATCGACCTCTATCAGCTGCATTGGGCGGACCCGGAGGTTCCACTGGAGGACACGCTCGGCGCGCTCAGCACGCTTCGCGATCAGGGAAAAATTCGAGCCTTCGGCGTGTGCAATTTCGGACCGGGCGACCTCTCGGACCTGGTCAAGACCGGAACCGATTGCGCCTCGAACCAACTGGCCTACAGCCTGCTGGCCCGGGCGATCGAGTACGAGATTCAGCCGCTGTGCATGGAACACAACATCGGTATTCTGTGTTACTCGCCGTTGGCGCAGGGATTGTTGACGGGGAAATTCCGCACGGCCGACGACGTCCCCGCGGGCCGGGCGCGCACCCGTCATTTCTCCAGCGACCGCACCGAGACCCGTCACGGTGAATCCGGATGCGAAACGGAAACTTTCCGGGCCATTGAGAAAATCCGGAACAGCTGCGACCGCCTCGGCCGGCCCATGGAGGAAGTGGCCCTGGCGTGGCTGCTGCACCAGCCCGCCGTAACCTCGGTACTGGCGGGGGCCCGAAATCCGGAACAGCTTCGCAGAAACACGCGGGCGGCCGCCGTCCGGCTGGACAAAGAGGTTTTGGACGAGCTGGCGGAGGCCACGGAAGAGGTCAAACACGCGCTCGGGCCCAATGCCGACCTCTGGATGGGCGGAGATAATTCGCGGATGCGCTAGAGTTGCCATTCCCCTATCCGGGCGCCAGTCGGGAGCCCCGCCCCCGTGACCGTACCGGCGCGATTGATTTCGTGGAAGGAAAGCGAATGGCCGGCGCTGGGGCAAGTATAGTCAGTGAAAAACGGCACCCCCGGTGCCTGCGGGATCGCGGGGTGAACCCTGAGGTTGCAAACGCGTTCTTCTGGCAAATCTCTTTTATAATTAGGTTTTCCTAGATTTCCCTGAATGAGCAGGCTTTGCCGCGGACCGCTTACTCACACTAATTGAACGCTAAAACTCATGCTCTGTTAAAATCCTTAAGCGGATCCGCAGAATTTCTCTTTTTTAAGCCTCAAATAAGCGTCCTTAAGCGGTCTAAAACCCGGAACAAAAGCTCAGAGCATGCAGGAATTGAAGTCTTCTCTGAAAGGCGGCTCGCCGCCGGGACAGAACCGAAAACATGGGAAAGGCGGACGGATTCAGGCTTTTCCTTTTTCCATCCGTCCGCGATAATCGCCGCCCGCTTATGAACGATTCTTACCCATTCACCGCCACCGGTCGGCCGCCCGCCGCCGTTTCCCGAACGTTGGCGCACATCCGGATCCCGGCCGCGATCGCAGTCGCCCTGTTCCTGATTGTCCCTCTGCCGGGACGGGCGGGTCTTCCGCCGGTCTTCGACCGGCAACAGACCGAGCAGCCGGTGGCCGAGGGCGTCACCCTGATCAGTGAACGGCGTTTCGACGCGGACGGCTGGCTCAATCTCTTTACCCTGGAAATCGACCGGGCGTCCCCGGGCATTTCCCTCGATACCCTGTTGAGCAACGAGCGGCTCACCAAGCCCGCCCCGCTGGCTGAATCGACCCGCCGCCGCAACGCGGTGGCCTCCGTCAACGGCGACTTTTTCCACATCGGCACACTCGGAACGCCGCTTTCCTGGCACCTGCAATCCGGGAGGATCCTCAAGTCCGCCCCCGACAACCGCCGCCTCGCATTCGCGGTTCCCGAAAATCCTGAAGCCTCTCCCTTCATCGGCGAGCTGGCCTTCGACGGCCGCGTCGAAACCGGCCGTGGAGCCCGCCGCAGCCTGGCAGGCTGGAACAAGCACCAGCTGGGCAACAACGTCCTCATCGCCTATGACCGGCACTGGGGATCGCACGCCCCCGGGCCCGACTCGGCACACCTCGACTCCGAAAGCGGCCCTTTTTTCTACGCCGTGCTCGGCAGGGATCACCGTGTCCGCGACCTCCTGGAGCGCGACAGCGGCCCGCCGATTCCCGAGGATGGCCTGGTCCTGCTCGGCCGCGGCGACGGCGCGGCTTGGCTACGGGAACACGCCCGCCTCGATGCCGCCCTGGAAGTCTCGCCCGGCGTCCAATCGCCGCTGGAGCAGATCTTCGCAGCCATCGGCGGCAACCCGGTGCTCGTGAGCGAAGGAGAGGTCAACACCGGCCTCGGCGGCCCGGCCCACCCCCGCACCGCGGTCGGTTTCAGCGAAGATGGCAAAACCGTGTGGCTGGTGCTCGTCGACGGCCGCAGCCACCTCAGCCGCGGCGTCACCCTGCCGGCCCTCGCCGAATTCATGCGGGACCTCGGCGCCCACGATGCGCTGAATCTGGATGGAGGCGGCTCCAGCACCCTTTTGGCCCGCACCCCGGGGCATTCCCTGGCCGCCCTGGCGAACCGTCCCTCCGACGGACGGGAACGGGCGGTCCCCAACGGTCTCGGCGTATTCAGCGAGCCGGGCAACGGAGAACCCGGCAATCTCTTTCTCGAACACCCGTCACCACCGGGAGAATACCTGGTCGCCTCGACGGAACTCCGTCTCGCGGTGGATTCTGAAGCCCGTATCGAAATTTCCGCTACCGACTCCCGACATCATCCGGCCGAAATCTCCACCGGCGACATCGAATGGAGCGTGCAACCGCGCTCGCTGGGACACGTTGATGATTCCGGCGTCCTGGTTGCATCGACTCCCGGGCTCGGCCGGGTAACCGCGTCACTGAAAGACCGCCCAGGCACTTCCTCCCGCCCCCTGCCCGTGCGGGTCATCGGCGAAGCGGTAGCACTTGAAACGGAGCCGGCCGCCCTTTTTCTCCACCAGGGAGGAAGCGCCTGGATCCAGGTCAATGCGATCGACGCCAATGGGTTCCGGGCACCCCTGCCGACGGAATCGCTGGATTGGGAGAGTACCAATGGGATCGGATCCCTGGAGGACGGCCGCTTCGAGGCGGCCGACGAAACCACCGCCGGAGTCGTTCGAATCCGGCGGAACGACCTGGAAATCGCCATTCCGGTAGGCGTCGGGGGCGAGTCCCGGTCGCTCGACTTGTTCGAGGACACCTCCTCCTGGTCCGTTCATTCCGTCCCCGGACCCACGGAAGCCTCCATCGCCCGCAAAGACGCGGGCGTCGCAGACGGTTCATCCGCGCTAAGGCTGACCTACAACTTCGCGAAGTCCGGAGGAACCCGTGCCGCATACGTTCGCCCCGACCCCGCCGACCGCGAGCTGCCGGGGAATCCCCTGAAGATCGGGTTGGACGTGTATGGCGACGGCAACGGCGCGTGGCTGCGCGGCCACATCGTCGACGGGCGGGGCAACCGCCACACAATCGATTTCGCGCGCAACGTCGACTGGTCCGGGTGGCGCACCGTGGAAGCAACCCTTCCCGAAGACATCAACGCTCCGGTTTCCCTCAGCAGTCTTTACCTGGTCGAACCGAACGCGGAAAACCGCTACGCGGGCGAGATCGCTTTCAACCGGCTCACCGTTGTTGCTCCCCCGAAGCCTGATGCCGGCCTCGTTTTTACGGAGCCCGCACGCCGTGACCCCGCCAACCGACCGGCGCCGGCCGGGCACGTAGCCGACGGTCGGATACGTTTTGCCGTGCTGGGAGGAGGAAACGCCGATCGGGCCTTCGCCGGGAACGAGGACCTGCTCGAGCATGCGATCGACCGAATCAACCGGGAACCGGTTTCGTTCACGGTGCACACGGGAAAAGCCGGCGAGGCGCGTCCGCCGGAAGCGGCAAAGACGCTTTTTGAAGAACTGGAGCACCCCTACTACGTGGTGCCGGGGCCGGGCGAAACGGAAAACATCGAAGCCTTCCGGAACACATTCGGCTCACCGCACCGGGCCTTCAGCCAGGGCAACGCGCGCTTTCTGATGCTCAATACCGGCCTCCCCGGCCTCCGCGCTTCCGATCCCCAGCAATGGCCGTGGCTGACGGAGCAGCTTGCAGGGCTTGAAGAGAACATCGTTATCCTGCTGACACACGCTTCCCTCGCCGGGTGGAGCGACCGGAGTGAGGCCGAATTATTGCAGAACCGGCTGACCCGGCTGCACGATGAAGGCAAAACGGTTTACGTTATCGGAAGCGGTCAATCCGGATTTCATCGAGAGGCCTATGACGGAATTCATCATCTGGTCACTGGCGGAATCACCGCGCCCCCCGGAAACCACAACACCGCGTTTCCCCATTACCTCGTTGTCACGGTGACCGAACCGTCGCCGGACAATCACCACGGTGAAAATCTCGGTTCCGGCGGTCTGACGTACGAAGTCGTTCCGCTGCTGCAGGGTATCGAAATGGAGGCCTCCGAAATCCGCCTGACGACCGGGGAAACCTTTCGGGTCCGCGCGAACGGAACGAGCTACGGAACCGGCATCTCGTTTCCGCTCGAATACCCGGCCCGCGCCGAGTGGCGTGTCGAGGACCCGGAAATCGGGGAGATCGACTCCCGCAACGGCACCTTTACCGCTAGGGCTGCCGGGGCTACCCGCGTCGCCGTCATTGCCGGAGGAGCAAACGCCGTTGCCCGCATCATTGTCGAAGACTGAACGCAGGGCCGATTCGATTTCCGTTGAATGGGACGCTTCCCTCCTCTAAAGGAAGCGTTGTCGTGGCAACGAACCTTCCGAACCACTTTTCAGCAGGCATTCACAGAAAATGAGCGGACTCTTTTATCAACTCGGCAAACGGGCCGCGCCGGCCGTCGTCCGGGCGCGCTGGCTGTACCGTTCGCTCACAGGAGACGAGTCGGACCGGATCAAGGCGGAATACGCCATGGGCTGTTACCTGACCTACCTTCACACACGGGAGGGAAACCTGGAGCGCGATCCCAAAACCGTCCGGTGGCTGAATTCCCTGTGCGCACGCCTCTCCCGGGCCCTCGTCAATCGTGAACGCCGTTTCCAGGTACGCTGCACAAGCAGCCCGGAAGCCAACGCTTTCGCCCTGCCGGGGGGATTCCTTTTTGTATCCACGGGCCTTATCGACCTTTGCGGATCCGACACCGACGAAATCGCTTTCGTCCTCGGTCACGAAATGGGACACGTCGTCAAGGGACATGCGTTCAACCGGATTGTAACCTCCGAAGTCGCCAGGCTGCTCTCGCAACGCATCCCCCCGCTCCAGGGCCCCCTCAGGCCGATCGCGACGCGTGTGATACGCCGGCTGGTCACCCAGGGCTACTCCCGCCGCCAGGAACTCGAGGCCGACCGTTTCGCCACCCGTCTCACCCGCGTCGCCGGGTACGACCCCGAGGCGGCGATACCGCTATTCGACCGTCTTCGGACACAGACAGGGACAAACGATGAGTCGAACCCCTATTTTTCCTCCCATCCCCCGTTTAAGGCGCGTATCGAAAAAATACGACAAGCGATAGAAGAGAACCGCTGAGCTGAGTTCACGCGGTTCGCACCTCCCGGAAATATTCCAAATCACCGCCCGTCAAACGCTCCGAAAAAAAACGACGACTTTCGAAAGTATAAGCCCGGCCCGCCCGACCGCTGGTAGCAGGCCCGCGGACACTGTCCCTGAAACACAACAAGTGCGGCACTTTGGACAATTTCCGCAAAGTGACATGACTGGAGTCCCGGTAGGATTTCCGTCAATGATGTCGAGGACAAAGGGCGCCGCCGCCCGCAAATCCAGGATAAATTGATGCCAGGCGCTCCGGAAATTGGAACCATTGGGAAATCGCGTTCACCAACCCATGCCGGACCTTTGCTGACGATCTCTCGCGCCGTTTTCGTTCTAGTCAAGGCACCTCTGACCCTGATGGCCGCCTTTCCGGCCGCCTGCGCGTTCCTTCTGAGCGCGGAAGAGCATTCTTTCCCGCAATTCACGCTATTCCTGACCGGCACCCTTCTTTCGGCATTCGGAGCCGCCGCGCTCAACCAGTGGAGCGAGCATCCGCAGGATGCAACGATGAGTCGAACCCGGGACAGACCGATACCGGCGAAGCTGATTTCGCCAGGTTGCGCTTTGATGCTGGGACTGATCTTATCCGGCGCCGGAGCCGGCCTGCTTTTTGCCTTTTTTCCGCTCCTGGCCGGAATTCTGGCTTTGACGACCATTCTCCTGTACTGGCTGGTCTACACCCCGCTCAAACGGCACACCCCCTGGTGCACCGAGGTTGGAGCAGTCGCCGGCGCGTTGCCCGCATTGCTGGGATCGGCGGCCGGGGCGGGTTCCATCACCCCGATGGGATGGAGCCTCTTCGCCATCGTCTTCTTGTGGCAGATGCCGCACTTCCATCCGATCGCCTGGCGTTACCGCACCGATTATAGACAAGGGGGATTTCGCATGCTGACGGTGGTAGACGAAACCGGAAGAAAGGCCGCCAACTGGTCGTTTATCTACGCGTTACTGCTCGTGGCCTCCACTGCGGCCCCCGTCTTCCTCGGCGCCGGTGCGCTCTACTGGGTCCCTGCGACGGGTGTCGCCGCGGTTTTTCTCCAGAGGGCGGCCGCGTTCAGAGATTTTCGACGGCGCGACGCAGCCGCCTGCAGTCTTTTTCGCTTTTCCCTGATTTACCTGGCCGTGCTTTTGTCAGCGCTGCTCATCGACCACTGGACCTGAGCGATTGGGTGAAGAGATCCTCAGCGCCTTTGACCCAAATCAAAGATCCCCTGAGCAAACCCGGCTAGTCTGACCCCGAAATGAAATCCATAACCGCAGTCCTTCTATCTTCTGTTATTGCCGCCCTGATCGCCGGCTGCGGTGGCGCGGCGGACACAGAACCGGATACCGGACCGGTCGATCGCCAGTACCGGCTCGAAGCATTGATGATCGGATACATCGGGCAAGGTGGAGAAATCGACGGGGAAAAGAACCCGGTTTTGCGGGCCCGGCAGGGAGAATCGGTCGAGATCGTTATTGTAAACGGCGAACGAATGGTGCACGATATCGCGTTTCGTCGCCACCGGGTACGAAGCGACACCATTCTCGAACACGGGGCCACTACCAGCATCACCTTTATCGCGGAAACCGACGACACCTATTATTGCACGATACCGGGACACCTGGAAGCGGGAATGGCCGGAGAGTTCCGCCTGATCGAAGGGCCTTCGGATCCGGCCGAAGCCGGGAGTGGTCCTGGCTGAACATGCATTACTTATGAGCAGCGACAAAAATCCTGGCGAACAACGACGCGAGTATGCCCGCAGCGAGTTGCGACGGGAGGACCTGCTGGCCGACCCCATCGACCAGTTTTCAAAATGGTTTCATGAAGCCTGCGAATCAGAGGAGAGCGACCCGACTGCAATGAGCCTCGCCACCGCCACCGCGGACGGCCGCCCGAGCCTTCGCACGGTCCTCCTCAAACACTTCGAACCGGACGGTTTCGTTTTTTACACCAATCACGAAAGCACCAAGGCCCGCCAGATCGCGGAAAATCCCAACGTGGCCCTGCTGCTCCCCTGGCTCACCATGGAGCGGCAGATCTGCATCACCGGAACCGCTGTCCGCACCTCTCACGCCGAATCGCTTCGCTACTTTGTTACCCGCCCTATCGGCAGCCGCCTCAGTGCGTGGACCTCCCTGCAAAGCTCGGTGGTTTCCTCCAGAAAATTTCTTGAAATGAAGTACGAAGAGGTGAAGCGCAAGTTCGCCGAAGGAGAGGTGCCTCTTCCCTCCACCTGGGGCGGCTACCGGGTCATCCCGGAAACCGTTGAATTCTGGCAGGGGCGGAAGAATCGCCTGCACGACCGTTTTCTTTATACACGGCGGGATGATAATTCCTGGCGGATCGACCGTCTCGCTCCATAATCCGGGCGGGCCGCAGGGAGCGGCCGGAAACCCGCCGGCCCCCGGAAAACACACTGAATTATGAGCACAACAAACAGCCTGATTCAAACCCTCCTTGAAAACCGGCCCGTCATCACGGACGGGGCCTGGGGAACGCAACTGCAGGCGCTGGGCCTCCCCATGACGGGCGAACCGGCAGAGGCCTGGAATCTCTCTCACCCGGAACGGGTCGAGCAAGTCGCCCGCGATTACGCCGAAGCCGGGAGCCGTATCATTCTTTCAAACACGTTTTCGGGAAACCGCATTACGCTGGCACGCCACGGCTTTGGCGACAAAGCCCGCGAAATCAATCGCGCCGGAGCGGCGATCTCCCGGAAGGCGGTGCCGCAAAACGTATCCGTTTTTGCCTCCATGGGGCCGAGCGGCGTCATGCTCCTTTCCGGGGAAACCACGGAATCCGAGCTCGAAAACGCCTTCTCCGAGCAGGCCGAAGCTCTCGCCGAAGGCGGGGCCGACGCCATTGTGGTGGAGACCATGTCGGACCTGGCCGAAGCGCGCGCGGCGGTCAAGGCGGCGGTGCGCACCGGCCTCCCGGTGGTGGCCTGCATGGTGTTCGACAGCGGCCGGGAGAAAGACCGCACCATGATGGGAGTGACGGCCGAGGAGGCCGCCGCCGGCCTCGAAGAAGCGGGCGCCTCGGCCATCGGCGCCAACTGCGGCAACGGTCCCGAGGGGTACCTGCCGATCTGCCGTCGCCTGCGCGAAGCGACGTCCCTGCCGGTCTGGCTCAAACCCAATGCCGGATTGCCGGAAATCATCGACGGCCGGGCCGCCTATTCCATGTCGCCGGAGAGCTTTGCCCGCGGCATCGAGCGTCTGGTCCAGGCCGGTGCGGATTTCGTCGGCGGTTGCTGCGGTACCACTCCGGAATTCATACGGGTGCTGGCCCGCGGTTACGGCGACGGAGCTTCTCCCGCCGGAAGCCCGCATTGAGACCGCCTTGATCGCCGTATCAATGCAGGTGAAATTCACCGTCTTCAAAGAGCAAAACCCGGCGGTCCCTGGCTGAAAAGTCGATCATGCCGGACCATTCGTGCGTCCACGTTTCCGGATCGGCGCTGTCATTGAGCTGCACCCGCAAATAACCGGACTCCGCCGGCATCTCGATCGTTTCCAGCGCGGTACTGGGGCCGTCACGGCGAAACCCGCGGGGCCGGTACTCCCGATCGACCAGGACCGAACCATCGACCGTAACCCGCAACCGTACCGGCGCGCGCCGCCCGCCCGAGGCCGTTTCCGCCCGCATGTGTGCGGGCAGGCGTTCGAGCTCTTCGGACGAAAGCCGTCGCTCCGCTTCCAGGAACGCCCCGGAATGACTGAAGGAAACCACGATTTCCGGAGCCGTATCCGGCGCCCGGTAGGGAGCATCGCTTCCGAGCCAGGTCGCCACCGCCAGGACCCCGGCCAGCAGCCCGCCCACCGCAACCGCGGCAAACCGCTTCGCAGGCCGGACGGACGGTTTCTCCAGGGAGGCCCGAAACGCAGCTGCCGATTCGGCCAGTTTGCCGGGCCGCGCCCCTTCGCCGCGCAGGAAGAGCACACGTTCCGGATCCGCTCTTCTCCTCCGCAGAACCGGTTTGCGCTTTCCGGCAAGACGCTGTTCGAGCCACTCACCTCCCTCCCGGAACCTGGCCTCGCCCGACTCGCATCCGACCACGAGGACACCGGACGCACCCGCCTGCAGGATAAATTCAATCAATGGTGCCCCCACCCAGCCGGCACAAGGCACCTTGCGTGTACGGTAACCCGGCAGCGCGGGCGAAGTGAAGGTGACGGGATTCACGTTCAACCCACCCGCCGCGGCCTCGCCGCACAGGTAAGCCACCCAGGCCGATTCTCCCGCCTCCCGTCGCGCTCGAATCCACGCCGCCACCGATTCCTTCTCGGCCGGGATTTCGAAGCCCGGCAAAGCAATGGCGTCCGAGTCGCAAGCACCGGTGCAGATGCCGCACGAAACACAGCGGTCCGAATCGACCACTGCCATCGCACCCGACCCTTTGCCGCCCCCTTTACGCTCCACCATCCGGATCGCGTCAAAAGGGCAGTCCTTCGAACAAAGCGTACACCCCTGACAGGCGTCCTCGTCCACCCTCGCGGTGCTCACTTCCTTCGAGCGTTCGGCCAGCCACCAAGGGATTCCGCACAACCCGAGAGCTCCGACAAAGGTGACCGCCCAGAGCATGCCGCCGCCCAAACGGTCGGTCAGGACCAGGGGCCAAAGGTACCACCAGTCCATTTCAAATCCGTCCGGACGGCTGGAGAGGTCCGCCCGTCCGGCGCTTTCCGCCGGCATCAGCACCGAGAGAACAACCAGGGTTCCCAGTATCCAGAATGTCAATGCTTTCCCGGTCAACAGATTGGGACGGGAGACGCGGGAAAGGTGGAGCCACAGCAGAAACGCCACCGCAAGGGGCAGGAGCATGTGGGTAAAGAATACCAGGAAGAAAAGCAGTGACGGCACGGTGTCATTCGCCAGAAACGAACGCGCCAGGGGATCGCCCAGAAAGGGCAGAAAACTGAAGAAGCGAACCGTCCCCAGGGCCACCTGCTGGCCCCGCTCATCCCAGACCAGCCAGTACCCGGTCCATCCGATCAGCCAGATTACGCCCATCAGAACAAAGCCGCTGACCCAGGCCAGGGATCGCGCTCCCGTAAACTTCAGGGAGACCAATACGCGCACCACGTGAAGGAGAATAAAGAGCATGCAGGCATCGGAGCTGTAGCGGTGCAGGGAGCGTACAAACTGACCCAGGCCCGACCCGTCCCTCAGGGCCTCCAGTGAATCGTAAGCGCTGCGGACACTCGGGGAATACCAGAACAACAAGAGGATTCCGGAAACCACGGCCACCAGAAGGCAGGTATTGGCAATGGCGCCCGTGCGTGCCAGGGGATTCAACGATTCCGGCATGTACCGATCCAGCCAGCCGTCAAACCGGGAAAATGCCCGGTCGACCGCCCTCAGCGAACCGGCGCCCCGCACCTTTACTCCCGGAAGTCCGGAGTCCCGGCCGTGCGGGTTCCCCGGCACCGGCAACCGTGGTTCCGCCACCCGGCTGGCCGTCTCCTCCCAGGCGAATACCATCCTTTCGGAAGGGCCGGCGTCCGTTTCCTGTAACGACCTGTTATCTTCCGACCTCATAATACAAAACCTCTCAGTAAAACCAAATCGCCCCGGGCTCCCGTTCCCGGCATGGCGGACCTGCGCGAATCAACGCGATCATTCCATTAACCGGCTCCACCGGGAGCCCGTTGTTGCCGGGCTCCCAACGCCGCTTTCGGACCGCGGCTTTGCGGCAATAGGCCATCAATTGCTTTCGGTCGTCGAGAGCGCGAGCCGGGCCTCCAACGCCTCCTCGGCCAACAGGCGCAATCCCTCTGCAAGCCACTCCCCGTGCCGATCACTCAAGTTCAGGCGGTAGGCGATGGTCCCGTCGGCATCGATCAGGAAGTACATATTGACATGATCGATTTCGCCCGTCTGCCGATTTGGAAAACGGGTCACCTGCAGGCGGTCGAGCAGACCGTTGACGACGTCGGGCTCGCCATTCAGAAAGTGAAATTCCGGCGCCGACAGCCCGTAGCTGCGGGCCGCCTCCAAACGGTTCTGCCGCGTATCCCCTTCGGGATCGAGAGATACCGCCATCAGGGTGATCCGGTCGCGAAGGTGTTCCGGCAGTGCTTCGATACTTCGCTTCGCCTGAACCGCCAGCATGGGACATGCCGTTCCGCAGGTCGAATAAATCGCGGTGAGCAGAACGACCTCCCCGCGGTAATCCGCCAGGCTCACCGGCTCCCCCTCCTGATTGGTGAGCGAAAACTCCGGAGCGGGCAACGCCGTCCGGATGCGTTCCGCCGGAAATGCCAACGTTTCCGGCTCCTCCTCCATGGCCAGAACCAGCAATACGCCCGCGATCAATGCGGCAAAGGCCACGCCGGCGGCGGAGGGCGCCGCCAGAAACCGGTAGCCCGCGCGCCAGGATCCGGCCAGGGGACGCCACCAGAAGTAGAAAACAATCGCCAGGAGCACCAGCGGCTGGGTCAGCATCATCCAAACCCAGTTCCATTCCATGGCGCCGGTGGCGGCGTCGTAATCGAAACACCACTCCCTGAAATCCCGGGCAAACGAACCCCAGACGCTTTCACCCGAGGGCCAGAAAACCGCGGCCACCAGGAAAATCAGATAAAACCCGGTTCCGGCCAAAGCGAAGACCGGGAACGCCGTGCCTTCGAAAAACCCCGTCACCCGGTCGATCAAACGCTCGATGAACCCGCGTCCGCCCTCGCGCTCTTCATTGTCATTCCCCTTATTCATAAACAATCCTCCATTCCTCCTCAACTCCCGCCTCCGCCCCGTTCAAGGGACGGAGGCACGTTTCCGCAGCGGGCATCAATCCCGCGTAAAGGCCTCCCATGGCTGCCTCGTTTTCCGTCCATCACCGCACCGGCCAGACATCCGCCAGGGCGCGCCAGTTCGCGAAGTAATACACCACAAACGCGGTGAGGAAGATGCCGACCAGGACCACCGTCCCCGGCGTGTAGTGCGAGCCGCCCTTGCCTTTCCGCACCGCTCCTTTCGATCCGAGGTCAACCGCTGTTCCCCAGCATTTCATCGGCCGTCCCACATTGGAGGGACCGAACAGAACCGTAGCGACGACCAGGCCCACAAACAGAAGCAGTCCGAGCACCGCGAGCACGCCCCCGATACCGACCATGGCCAGGAAGAAATGCACCACGGCGCCATAAGCCTCCTCGGCCGGGGCGATATCCGAGGTGCGCCGGGCCACGCCCATCGAACCCGCAAAGGACATCCCGAATGACATCAGTGTAATGCCGGCTGCAAAGATCCAGGGTTGGATCCGGGCCAGGCGCCGCCAGACGAAATCCCGCCGGAAAAAGAGCGGCACCACGTAGTACGCCACTCCCATGAACGCGAGGGTCGTTCCCCCCACCACCGTGGCGTGGAAGTGTCCCGGAATCCGGAGCGTGTTGTGGGCGATTATATTGATCTGCTGGGTTCCCAATGTCACACCCGTGATTCCACCGATGAATCCAAAGATGATCAGGGACAACAACGCGGCGGAGAAGGCCGGGTTTCGCCAGGGCAGAGCCTTCAGCCAGCCGAAAATCCCGGCCGCGTGGCCCTTGGAGCGCATTGCCACCTCGACCGATGCCGGAACCGTAAAGCCATGGACCATGGACGCGAGGACGGCCAGGTACATCACGTATCCGGTGTTCCAGATCTTCCAGCTCGAGCTCATACCCGGCTCCACAAGAAGGTGGTGGGCGGAAGCCACGTTAATGAATAGAATATAGAGAACAAAGGCTCCTCTACATACCGTTTCATTGATGGGCTTGGCCCCGGTGGACAAGGTCGCTATCATGTACCACACCGCCACCATGGCGGCCACATTCACCTGCTGCGACTGGTGCCCCAGTCCCCACCAGATCAAGCGGTACCACAACGGATCCGGCTCGCCCGTCCATCCCATCGAATAGGAAAAGGTCGGGATCATGACCACCGCTCCGTGGAGCAGGGTGACGACGGCAATGATGGCCGCCGCCATGGCGCCGAACGTCACCAGGGGAATCGAACCCTCATAGGTTCTGTCCCGCTTCGCC
The DNA here is from genome assembly GCA_003558065.1 of Opitutia bacterium. Lineage (GTDB taxonomy): Bacteria > Verrucomicrobiota > Verrucomicrobiia > Opitutales > T3Sed10-336 > PXDC01. Next base: position 18,867 of record PWMU01000071.1, read on the forward strand.
GTGTATAGGGTGGCGAAAAAATTGAACACCGCGACCAGCGTCCCCACCGCCACCAGGATGATTCCCAGATAAAAGGCCGGATGAGCCAGCAGCGGCAGGTAAGAGGTCTTGAGGACATCCGCCTGCCCGGCAAAGATGACCCAGTTCACCATCACCGCCCCGACGACCATTAACACCAGGGAAACCCAACCCACCTTCCGGGAAAAGAGTTTGGCGTTGAGTAGCGTAGTGCTGGTGAAATATAAGATCGCAACCTCGAAAAAGAGTATCCAGAAGATCAACATATTCAACCCGTGCAAAGTAAGCACGCGATAGAACATGTCCGTCCGCAAAAGGTTGAACGCCTCCCACCGGGTAAGGGCCAACAGGATCGCGGCGAGACCGCCGATCAGAAGGAAGATGACGGCGAAAACCGCGTTGACCCGAATGAAAAACTGGCTGTCGAGACACACCGGCATACCGGTGGTGTCACACTTTCTCCAGCCGCCGGCCAGAGCCTGCAACCCGCGTTTCACCTTCGCCACTTCTCCTTCCGGTTTGTTCACCTCCCCGTCGGGACGTTCCGGATTGTTACCTTCTTGGTCATTCATGATAATATCCTATTCGACGATAAGTTTTCCCACCATCAGGTGGTGTCCCACGCCGCAGAACTCGTTGCATACGATCGTGTACTCGCCCGGCTCCTGCGGGGTCATGGTCAAAACGTAATCATAACCGGGAATGGCCCGGAAATTCATGTTGAGCGGCTGCAGCGAGAAGCCGTGCTGGAGATCGAGCGCCGACAGGTGAATGCGATAGGTTTCCCCGGCCCTGAGTTTGAGTACCGGATACCACTCCCACATGCGGCCGAGCAGAAACGCATCCCCTCCCGGCGGCGGTTCCACCACCGGAACGCCGTTGAGCTCGCCAACCTGATTGGCCTCGACAAACTCGTCGACCCGTTCCTCGAAGTCCCGGGGACTTACCCGAAAGGTTTCACCCGACGTGTTCTGCTGTCCGAACAAATGCCAGTAAGGCATCATGAGGAACATCACCAGACACCACGCCAGGGCGATACCAATCCATATTTTTTCCGCCCCGTGCGGGGGCTCAAACCAGTCTTCTTTCGGTGATTCAAGGCTCATTGTGGATTCCTGTTTAGTAGGGTGACGCCGGGATCAGTGCGATCTCGATCCAGCCCCATATCGTGTACGAAATCACGGGGATGAGAACGCCGAGCACCAACAACAACCACGGGTTGTCCATCAGTCGCTGCAGCGCGGGTTTTTTGGTTTCTTTATTCATACTGATTGTCTTCTGTTAACGTCGTTTTCGAACACTAAGCGGACCGGTTTGAAGCCGAACGCCCATCCCTGATCCACAACAAAAGTTTTCCGGCCAGAACCAGAAAAGTGATGCCTCCGGCAACCGCGATCAGGCCGCCCACGCCCATTATTGCGGCACCAATGTATTCGCCGGTCGTATACAACACCTGCTCCGACCCATACTCCTTCCGTCCCAGACCGAATGCTCCGCCTACCGCGAACCCCAGCGCGAAGAGCCATTGACCGAACCCGTAAAGCACGAGTTGCCAGGGAGCGTATTTCCGGATCAGTTCGATTCCGGAAGCCGGGGCGCGTTTTTCCATCATCAGGTAGAGCATCGCCATAAAAGCCACCGTAACCGCACCGGTCGCCGCGTGATAATGGGCCGGTATCATCGTGGTCGACCCGCGGATCATGGCCCCGAGAATAAATCCGGTGATGGTCAGGATAATACTCAGCAGCACACCGGTCGTGCGGTAGTCCATCCGGAACCCGGTTTCCCGCGGAAAGCGAAAACGGGCCGCAACGACTTTGAAGGCTGTGACGGCCAGGAATACCGTGACCACCGGAAAAATTCCGAACTGCATCAGCCTGGTGAATCCGGTAAGATAAACCGGTGTCGCGGTCCCGTTCCAGGTCAGCAGAGGGCCGGCCAGGTGGGGCGCGGCGAGCAGGATAAAAAGGGTTCCCGAGATGCGCGGTGAAACAGCCCGTCTCCCGGTGACCGCGGCCGTCAGAAGCAGCCAAACCGTCACCATGGCGGCGACGTTGGCCACTTGCAGGACGTGGCCGCCGCCCCAGGCAATCCGTTCGTAATAGATCGCGGGCGACAGGTCCGTAGGCGTCGCTATCCAGGAAGCGAAGAACGTGGTCACCGCCACGAGAAACAGGACCCCTGCCGCCAGAACTCCCGGCACGCATTCGGCCGGCAGCGTTAACGGGCGGGCCTCCACGTAAAGGGATTTCTCCTGCGCGTCCGCCCGGATCGAACGGGGAAGCAGGCCTCCGAGGTAGAACCACGCCACGCCCGCAAGAAAAAGGATCAGACCTCCGACAAAGATCGGATGGTCAATAAAGGGAATATAATTGGAAAGCACCGGCTCACTCCCGGGAATGAAAGCGGAGACAGCCATGGCGACCGCGCCCAGGGCAGCCGCACCGCCGGCGAAGGTAGCCTTCCCCTTCATCCCCGGCAAAAGGGCGAAAAGTCCCGCCGTAAACGCGCTGAACCATACCAGGAGGGAAAGATTGACGTGAAGCACCAGGCAGCGGCGGAAAAACCCGGGATCGGTTATCCATCCCGAGATGACCGGCATGCGCCCGACAACCAGCATCAGGGCAAACAAGCCCGACACCAGCAAACTGCCGACCGCCAGGTAGAGCCAGACGACCTCTGCCGGGATCGCAGTGGACGTGCGTTCCGCGCGGGTGTCCAGGAGAGGCGACGAAGTCCCCTGTGGGACGGATACGGCCGGACCTTCGGAATACCTGAACACTGGCGGAAATGATTTCATTCGGTCGGCAGTATAGGGAGCGGAACCGAAAGCGAATTGATTTACGTCAAGTTTCCCCGGGGAAAATCACGTACCTCCGGAAAAAAGATTCCGCCGGGTCGCCCCCGCACAGCAAATCGCAATATTTGCGCAGCTCCCTTCCCTTCCCTGTGGCACACTGCACGCACCGGGATCCGGTCGAATTCAGAGGACGATTGGGCCCTGGAAGAAGATATCAATAAACAACAACTCGATGGCTTTCAGGATCTGCAAACGCTTTACAATAGAATGCGGCCACATGCTCTCGAAGCACAAAGGCGATTGCCGTTATCCGCACGGGCATTCACAGACTGTCGAGGTGGTCGTCGCAGCCGACTCTCTGGATGAGAATGACATGGTCTGTGACTTCAAGGCGCTGAAAGAGGCAGTGATGGAGTTTCTTCAGGCATTTGATCACGCAATGTGCGTCAATACCGACGACCCTTTATACAAAACGCTCAAAGCACGCTACGGAAAGCGGGTAATCGGATTCCGACGGCAGGATCCAACCGCGGAAGTCCTGGCCAAGACCCTGTTTGAGACTGTCGAAGCGCGACTCGGCACCGGGTCCGACCTGCCCTGTAACCTTCGTTTGGTTCGCCTCCGAGTCAACGAAACAGCCACCAACTGGGCCGAGTACGCAAAGGAGTGAAAGCAAGATTGATTCCGTTTCCAATTATCAAGCGGCGGTGCCCCGGAGATACCGGGAGCTTTCTCGATTTTCATCGCTCCGCTACGCCAGTTTTTCAACTATCGAAGCTATGGGGTACCCGGGGGCGCCCCCGGCATTTTTTATTTTGAGAAAATTCCATGACTACAGAAACTTCATCAAACGCAGTCCGCTGGCGCGTCCTGGCAGGCGGCATCCTGATTCAAATGCTGCTCGGCACCATTTATGGTTACAGCATCTTCTGGACTCCATTGACTTCGGAAGTCTTCCCGGAGGTGATCACTCAGGCCGAAGCGAGCCGGATCACCGCGGCGGGGGAATCGGTCGAAGACTACAGAGTGGTCGAAGATGAAGCGGCTGCGGAAAGGCAACAGGCGCTGCACCAGAGCTACCTCAGGTACGCCTTTTCCATTTGTGTCCTCTCCTTCGCACTAGTCATGATTTTTGCGGGGCGCCTCCAGGACCTGAAGGGACCGCGGGTACCCGCTCTGATCGGCGGTTTTCTGATCGGAGGAGGTTTTCTGACAGCGGGTCTTATGGCCAGCCCGATTGTTTTTTATCTGGCTCATGCTGCGTTTGCGGGCGCCATTGTCCTGGCGTTGCTCATGCTTTCAAGGGTTCTCCTGAGCGCCTTTCAGGCCCAGCGGGGACCGATCGCGGACTACCTGCCCTGGGCGATTGTCACCGGTGTCATTGTCGCGGCCATCACCCTTGCCAACCAATACGTCGGGAGGCTGGGAGAATGGGATGCCGTTTTCCTCCTGTGGGGAACCATCGGCTTTCTTGCGGGTGCGGGAGTCGGTTTCGCCTACGTCTGCCCGATCGCCGCTCTGACGAAATGGTTTCCCAATAACAAGGGGCTGGTAAGCGGCCTGGCCGTGGCGGGATTCGGATTTGGCGCTTATTTCTTCAAGGGCGATCCTTATATCTTTTCGACCGAATGGCTGACTATCCCGATCCTTGGGGCTCAGGGATTTGCTGACGCATTCGGGATTCAGGCTCTTTTCGTCGCACACGGGCTGGTCTGTGTTTTCGGCATTGGGATCGGCGCACTGATGCTGAAAAATCCTCCCGGAGTGCCTTTAAAGGCGGCCGTCGGAAGCGAGTCGGTCTGGCAGGAAACGCTCCGCAGTCCCGCCTTCTACATGCTTTGGCTGATGTTCTTCAGCGGATCGGTCGCGGGGTTGATGGTCATCGGGATCGTGCAACCTTTCGTGAGCGAGCAACTGGTCGGCACCGGGATGGAACTCGGGCGCGCCACGGCGATCGGTACGGCTGCGGTGGGCTACCTCGCCGTTTTCAACGCTTTGGGCCGGATTATCTGGGGCCTGGTTTCCGATCGTCTCGGGAGGACCGCCGTGTTTATCGGCGTCTTCGTCATCCAGGCGATAGTGATGTTTCTACTGGGGCACCTGACCAGTCCGGTTGCCCTCTCCGTTGCCGCCGCGGCGGTGGGATTCAATTACGGGGGCAAATTCGCCCTGTTTCCTTCGGCAACGTCCGACTTTTTCGGCGCGAAGAACCTGGGCGCCAATTACGGTTGGCTCTTTACGAGCTACGGCATCGCCGGAGTGGTGGGCATTGCCGCCGGCAATGCGGCACGGGTGCTGACGGGAAGTTATGTCGCCGCTTTCACGATCGCGGGTTTGCTCTGCCTTATTTCCGCGGGCCTGGCACTGGTTCTTCGCTCGATGCGAAGAACGCTTGAAACCCAGAGGTGATAGGCCGTCTTTAAATATTGCAGGCGCGGGGGGCTATTCCCGCCCGCGCCTCCGCCCCTCTCCCGTTCCCCGTCTTTCCCCGATTCCGTCCGGGCTCTCCAAATCGGCTTTTTCACGATAGTAACGCTCAATAGCCTCTTGCCCGTCCGGCACCCACTTGAAAGGCACCACCAACGCGGCCGAACCGGCGACCAGAATGACCGCCAGAATGAGCGACGCGATCAGCTCGGGGCGAACGAGACCTCGTTCGGGTTCCCTTCGGGGCCGCTTCATATAACCCACGAAGGCCCTCCGGTTATAGGCCACCAGATGGACCCCCGCAAGCACCAGGAATACCAGCGCGGTCACCATGTGGACCGCCGCCCATTGCTCTTTGCACAACCCCAGAATTCCCCAGCCGATCTGCTCCGCAATCCGGCACGGTGGCGCGAAATAGAGACAAACTCCGGAGATAACCAGCCCGAGAAAAGTCAGGCCGAGCAGCAGCGAGACAAACGCGCGCATTGAAAACGATCTTTGGTATTGGCTCATCCTTCCTCCCGCCACGCTTCGAGAATCTCCAACCGCCGTTCGAGCCGATCGTCGCCGGAGAGCCCCTGAAGGCTTTCGTGGGTTTCGCGACGTTCTTCCGGTGTCAGGGTCCGCATCATACGCCGCCAATCCTCACGGTCTTCGTCAGTGGTACGACGCCCCCAGCCATCTCGGATCCGGACCCGCTCTTCTCGGGGAAGCCTCCGGTACTCAACCACTTCAGCGGCAAACGCGCTCCGCTCCTCCTCGGACATCACCCGAATCCGCTCAATGACATCCTGAACACGGTCGAGCTGCTCGTCGCTCATGGTCAGGAATCCTTCCAGTGCCGCCAGCTCGGCACTTGAAAAGTCCCTTCCGGGAACCCCTTCTCGTTCGACACCGCCACGGTTCGGCTCCGGCTCGCCGATTCGATCACCGGCAGGAATCAACGCCCACACCAGGAGTGCGGCAATAACGGCCGCTCCCGCATACAAAACCGCGTTTCTAACTGTTGTCTTCATAGTAAAAGTAAAAAATCGCATCCAGAGTCTCTTCATCCAGGACTGTCCAGGCCGGCCAGAGGGCTTCATCCCAGGCAAAAGGATCGTCAATGTAAACCGCGTCATTCGCCCATTCCGCGGCCAGTGAATCCGTCCTCTCCGGCGCCATCCGGAACCAGACCCCGACCGCCAAAACGATGACTGCTGCAGCCGCGGCAAACCGTGCCAGATACATGAAAAAGGGAACCGGCAGGTCCGGGACCGCGTCGATTCGCTCATGTGTCAAGCAGGCTTTCAGATCCTGAAAGCGGGTTTCAAAACCAGGCCTCGTCCGGACGACCTTCCCCCGAAGGAGGCGTTCGGTAAAATCGTTCTCAGCATTCCTGTTCGAATCATTCATAGTCGTTCTTCAAAAGAAACTTCTTCATACGCGCGCGTGCCCGATGAACCAGCACGTAAAAGTTCGCCAGGGAAACGCCTAAAGATTCCGCGATTTCCTCTGAGCTCAGCGGAGAGTTGACCGATAGAAGCAAGGCACTTCGCTGATTTTCGGGCAACGTCTGCAGGCCCTTCAACACAATCTCTTCCCATTCCCGCGCACTCTCCGCGGGACGGCCGGACGAGGCCGCGAACTCCATCAATTCCACCGGCGCGGGCGCTACCGGCTTGCGGCTGCGGCGGCGCCATTCATGCGCCAGTTTCCCCCGGGCTATGGCAAACAACCATGCCGAAAAGGTTCCCTCGCTGCGGTAACGGGGAGCCGATCGCCACACGTCGGTGAACACCTCGAGAGTGAGGTCCTCGGCGTCGGCAAAGTTACCGACGGATCGATAGAGGTAATTCATCACGGGAAGTTTCCATCGGTAAAAAATTTCTTCCAAAGCATCCCCGTCGCCTTCGGCTACCGACGCCATCGCCCGTTCGTCCGGATTCTGAACGGCCTCCGGGCCCTTTCGCGCGGGATGAGTAGTCATGCATTTTCGCTGGTCAAAAGGTTCACCGCCGCCATTTCTTTCGGGAATGGCGGCGGCGAAGCAAGGCTGCAACGCTTTCAGCGGCCGGGACGATTCGCCCTGTTGCCTTCATTGGCGCCACGCCGGTACCGGTTCATCTGACCCGATTGCTGGCCGGAACCCCGGCCCGAACCATCCTGAAGCCGCTCGCCGCCGCACTCGCCGCCGCCGAAACGCCCCTCTCCGGTTCTGCCGATTCCGTGCCGCGGGGCGTCCTCATGGCGCGGGCCCCTGCCGTCGAGGCGCGGCGTCCCCCGTCCATCGCCCCGTTCCGCGCGGGGCATTCCCCGCCCGTCGCCGCCTCTGCCGAGACGATACTGGCCCTCACCCTGACCTCTGCCGTCAAGACGGGGCTCTCC
>PWMU01000114.1 GCA_003558065.1 Opitutia bacterium
ACAGCGGAACTCCCGTGGTTGTGGCGACCGGGTTTATCCCGGGAGATCCGGGGACCCGGAGAATCGGGGGATAAACCCCCTCGCTACGAAGAAATCCGAAAACTTGATGACGGAGAGTATAGAAGGAAACCCGCCCTTCAGGCGCCCTTGCGGCTCTGGGCCCGGCGTTCGGCGTAGTAAGGGGCGAGGCCGTATTTTTCGACGGCCCATTCGACCGGTGACATGACTTTTTTGCCGGAGCGCCGGAGTTCGGTGACCACCTCGATGGCTTCGAACAAGCGTTCGCACGCGGTCCGGTAGTCGACGCCGGTCAGTTCGGAGATCAGGCGGGTGGCGCGGTCGATCAGCTTCTTGTTGCCGGCTTCCACGCACGCCATCCAGTTGCCGATCACCCGCCCGATCAGGGCCATGGTGGCGGTCGAAAGGGTGTTGAGCACCAGCTTGGCGGCCATGTGCTCCCACAGCGCGAGAGGAGTCGGCGGCAGCTCGCAGGCGATGTGAAAGGCCCGCTCACTCACCCCGGCCGGCGGCGGAGCCCCGATTCCGAGGGCGGCGGTGCCGGCGAAGCTGCCGGCCATCGCCCGGAAACCCCCGAGGTAGGGGGACGCCCTCCCCTCTTGCTCCATTTGTTCGATCTCGTTTCCAACGGTCAGCAGAACCAGGGCGTTCGCTTCCGTCGCGTACCGCGTCGGATCCTCCTCCCGGCAGATCCGGAAGCGATAAAGCTCCTCCCGGTCCAGCTTGGGCGGGTTCTGTAGAATCGCCTCGGGGGCGTCCAGTTCGCGGTAGACGGAAGCATCCCATTCGAGGCACCGGGGCTCGCGATGCAGGACCCGTTTCCAGGTGTCCGGCGTCGAATCGAGCGGATGCTTCACGTACGCCCAGGAAACCGCCGAGACTTCGTCGTCGAATTTGCGGAAGGGCGGCAGGCTGAAGGTGGGCGAGCGCTCCGTGGTGTCGGTGAAAATATCCAGCAGGTAATGATCGGCGGCGTAAGTGACCCGTCCTCCGTCACGGTAAATGTCCGCCTCGAAGGTCACGTACTCCCCCAGTGTTTCCAGATTTTCCGGGCTCCGGAGTTCGTCGAGCAGCGCGCGGAACCGTTGCGCCCGCGAGGCCGGCTCCGGCGCGGGAATCCCGGCCGCATCGAGCTGCGCTCCGGGCAGATGGTCTTCCAGAAAGCGCCGCAGGGCGGTTTCCAGGGCGGTGGCGACGACCAGAAACTCCGCCGTCGTCGCCTGGAGGCGGGTCGAGCCGGCGATCCCCATCGGACCGGTCGCCAGGTCGAGCAGCGTGATGCGTCCGTCCTCGATCACCTCGCGGGAGCGTTCGACGTGCTCGGCCAGGACCCCGGCCGGGTTGTTGAAAACAAAAAAGACTCGGGCGCCCGCGTCGACACCCTCCCACGCGGTGCCGATGACAAAGGAGGTCTCTCCGCCCTCGGTGATCTCGACCACGACGTCCCCCGCCCCCACCCCGGCCTCCCGGAGCTGGTGGCGGCCGAACCGGGTGAAGTCCTCGAATCCCTCCACGGCCCGGATCAGCGCGTAATCGCCTCCGGCCATGACGCTGGTGGTGAGGTCCTCGAGGTCCGGGACCGTGCCCCCGGCTTTGTCCAGCTTCGGCCCCAGCCGCTGCCAGCACTCGCGCCAGGCGGCGTCCAGAAGAATGCTCAGCCTCCCGGTCGAGCCGCACCCGGTAAAGAAAACCCGCCGCTCCTCCCGCATCGCCTGGAGAAACGCGCCAACCAAAGACTCGAACGCCTCGCTTTGCATCACCCGCGATGCCACGGGCGGAATATCTTCGTCGACCGTCAGCAACTGCGCCACTCCCGCCGCCACATCCGACTGAATCCTCATGCTCAGATCCGCCGTCCCGGGGTGGGCCTGTTCGGTCGGCAGGGCGCCGAGGTGAAACGGGGTTTCGTTTTCGATAAAGTGGCGGGCCTTCTCGCGGGAGCTTTGGGTGGACATGGCGTGATGTTGGGAACGCCCGATCGCCGACACAACGCGAAAATGGGCGCGGGGTTTTCCGCTTTACCAGTGGCCGGGGCCGCAAGTACAATCCGGCGCGTCGCGGACCTGTAACCGTAAAGGTGCGCGGGCTCGGTATTCAGGGCCAGAATGATCATCACAACTCAACTCGAGGACAAAACCATGAAGCAAACGACTCCTTTGATGCGCACCATGACTTTGACCGCCGCTCTCCTCGTTGCCGCGGCGACCGCGCCAAACGCCGGCGCGGACTTCACCTCCCAGGGACGCGGCGAGCTCGGGTTTCAGGCGAGTTATCTTCTGATCGATCCGGACGGAACGGAGAGCGTCGATATCCTCAGCGGCAATCTGGACTTTTCGTACTTCTTTATCGATAACTGGGCTCTGACGCCGCAATATCAAGTGGTCCGTTTCAGCAACGGGACCTCGACGACGGGTCATTTCCTGGGGTTGGGAGTGGATTTCCATATTCCCCACGAGAACATTGCCTTTTATTTCGGAGGCGCGCCCAAGGTCGGGTTTGTCAGTAACGGCGATTCCGATACGGAGTTTTTCGCGGAGGTCCGCGGGGGCATCAAGCACTACCTCTCCCAAACCCTCGCGTTGAACACCCAGCTTTCGTACTCTTACGGCAGCAATTATTCCCTGACACGGGCCTCCATCGGGTTGTCGGTGCTTTTCGGCGGGAACTGACCCTACTCTTGCACCATCAGGGCATAGACGCCGCCATGTCCCGAAGTCCGCCCCCCGAACTCACGCGCACTCCGGTCAATCCATCCTCGAGCCGATCGACGGGCCGTGATACTGCCAGTTGAGCAGGTTTCCGTCCGGGTCGAGCTCGGCTTCGAGTGAGAACGGTGGCGGCCGGTCGTCCGGCCGCAGGCGGCGGGCCCACGGATGGAGGCTTTCGAAACGCAGGTCGGAAAACATGAGCCGGCGGTTTCCGTTCCGGGTGTTTTCCTCGACCGCAATATAATCGGAAAACCATTTCCAGGTGGCAAAGAACGACTCCTCCTCCCCCAGCCGGCGCAGCTCGGCGGGGTCGGGGCGGCGGTGTGCCTGGAAATCCGGCCTCCAGTCTCCCGCGAACACCCGGTAGGCGTTCATGAGGTATTGGTCCCCGGCGCTCACGATGATTTTCCAGCGAAACGGGGCAAAGGCGTCGGGTGAGGCGGCGACGCTTTGATGGGCGATCCCGGCTTCCTCCAGTTCGGCGGCCACCGTGCGTTCGACGGAGGACTTGATCGCGAAGTTGAGCAGCGGATACGCAAGGAGAACACCCACCGCCGCCGCTCCGAAAACCGGCTTTCGGGGCAGTCCGGCCTTCAGGGAACAGGCAAAAAGCACCAACAGGGTGCCGGTCAGCAGCGGATCGATGATGAAGACGCTGCCGAGGGCCGCCCGGTAATCGGAAAACGGCGCGAAAACCTGGGTCCCGTAGTTGTTGATCCAATCGAGAAAAATATGGAGGAGGACGCAGGCGTAAGCGAAAAGGAACAGCCGCCCGAAACCCCATCCCTGCTTCCGCTTCCACGCCCAGAAGATACCCGCAAGAAATCCGGCCAGCACGAGGCCTCCGGCGAAGGAGTGAGTAAGACCGCGGTGGTGGAGGAGGTAAAACTCGGGATCGGCGCTGATGAAGTTGTCGATATCCGGAATCCAGGCCGCCAGCACGGCGAAGGGAACGATGGCCTTTCCGGGAAACCAGCGGCGGACGGCCTGACCGGCCGCGCCTCCCGCCACGATGTGAGTGAGCGGATCCATCGTTGGGATCAGCCGGCGGCCCGGGCCGGGTTCGGTTGCGGAAAAAAGCTTTTCGTCATATCGATCCCCCGAATACTGGCGGGGAATCAGACGGGTGTCGAGGCTCCGTCGGGGCTCCGTAGGGAGGCCGCTTGCGACCTCCGGTGCGGATGCCGCAAGCGGCATCCCTACGGGAATTGGCGGCGGACGCCGGCAAGCGGCATCCCTACGGGGATCGTGTGCCGTAGAATTGCCTCAACGGCCCGGCCTCGCGGTTGCGGCCGATTCCGGATGACACGGGGCGCCGGCTTTCTGCTTTCGGTTATGACCTTCCGGACCCGGCCGCCCAAACGGGCGGAAAAGTTTTCGCACAAAAGCATTGAAATTATGATCACGTGTTTGCAGGATGGGGGTTGCTTTTCGATCCGCCTTTTCCTTCAGTCGCTCTTGAAACGGCTGGACCGCGCAGAAACACTCATTCCAGATTGACCTATGGCCAAAGAGACGAACACCAAGAAACCCGCCGCCCCCGCCGCCGGGGATTCGGAGAAAGAAAAAAACCTGAACCTCGCCCTTTCCGCCATCACCAAGCAGTACGGCGAGGGCTCCATCATGCGGCTGGGGAGCAATCGGAAGATGGATGTCTCCTCGATTTCCACCGGCTCTCTGGCCATCGACCTCGCCTTGGGGATCGGCGGGCTTCCCCGGGGACGCGTCTCGGAGATTTACGGGCCCGAATCCTCGGGCAAGACGACGATGGCACTGAGCGTCATCGCCGAAGCCCAGCGCCAGGGCGGTCTTGCGGCGTTCGTCGACGTCGAGCACGCCCTCGACCCCAAATACGCCCGCGTGGTGGGGGTGAATCTCGACGATCTCCTGGTTTCCCAGCCCGACAGCGGGGAAGACGCCCTCAACATCACCGAGTCGCTGATCCGCTCGAACGCGATCGACGTGGTGGTGATCGATTCGGTGGCCGCGCTGGTCTCGAAGGCGGAACTCGACGGGCAGATGGGCGATGCCACCGTCGGCGCCCAGGCCCGCCTGATGAGCCAGGCCATGCGGCGGCTGACCGCCGTCATCAGCCGCACCCAGTGCGTGTGCCTGTTCACCAACCAGATCCGCGAAAAGATCGGCGTCATGTTCGGCAGCCCCGAAACCACCCCGGGCGGGCGGGCGCTGAAGTTTTTCTGCTCGGTCCGCATGGACATTCGCCGCATCGGGCAGATCAAGGATTCGAGCGGCAAGATCATGGGCAACCGGACCCGCCTGAAGGTCGTCAAAAACAAGGTCGCCCCACCCTTCACCGAGTGCGAATTCGACATCATGTACAACGAAGGCATCTCCGCCACAGGTTCCCTGGTCGATCTCGGTATCGAACACAAGGTGCTCGAAAAGAAAGGGGCCTGGATCTCCCTCAACGGCGACCTCATCGGCCAGGGCCGCGAAGCCGCCAAACAACACCTCATCGAGAATCCCGATGTCGCCAGATCCATCCAGAGCGCCGTCACCGAAAAACTCCAGGAAGCCAGCGGCGGCGCCCGCAGCGTGGGAAAAAGCGCCGCGGACAGAAACGGCGAGTAAGTCCTTGGTCTTTCGTCCTTTGTCCCTTGTCGGTTGGACTGAGCCAGGGGCTTCCATACTCCCCGTCGCCTAGGTTTCGGAATACTAGCGAGGCAGAGCCTGAGACCAGGAATGATTACACCGCAGAGGATGGAAGATCGCAGAGAAGAGAAATAAAATCCGGATGCCTCCTCTGCGACCTTCCATCCTCTGCGGTGTCCAAAACTTGACTCAATTACAATATCTTTTCGGAATTCAGGACTGCTAGAGCGATTCGTCGCCGGCAACCGGCAGAAGCTGGACCGAATCGGCAATGACGTACCCATCGGTGCCTTCGGTGCCGATGACAACCGTTGCTTCACGGCCGAAGGTGAACGTGCCGAGCGAATGAAAGACGTCCCGGATCGGCGCCGGACGGCGCTGGTTCACCCGGAGGGTGGCCGTTCCCTCGGCGTGGTGAACGGCGACCGGAACGTTGCCGGCCCGGTTGTTGCGGGCGCTGTAGCTGAGACGAACTTCGTAGCGGCCGGGCGCCGGCAGGGTCGCCCGGTAGGTGACGGAGCGGGCGCCTTTGCCGGCGTTTCCGTCGTGGAAATAGTTGCGGCCCACAAACGGGCCCGTGTGCGTCGAGGCGGTCCACGCTCCGGAAATCCGCGCCTCGGTGTTGTCAATGACGATCCCGTCCAGGCTCCCGGTATCGATCCCGCCGGCCGTCTCCGGGGCTTCAAGGACCTGGCCGTCGTCAAGCAGGCGGCGGCGGAGTCGCGGATACTCCACGTCCTGCACGCTTACCTCGTCTTCGATGGCGAAGACGGCGGCCGTGGCTGCGGATTGTCCCAGAATCATGAATACCGGTTCCATACGAATGGAACCGAATGCGATGTGCGAGGATGAGACCGCCACCGGGACCAGCAGGTTTTCGGCCTCGCCGCGTTTGGGAACGATCGAGCGATAGCTGATGGCATACGCGCCGCCGGGCGAAACTTCAATGTTGCCTTCGTTCTGCACGTAGCCCTCGGGCGTGACGTAGCGCTGTACGTTATGGGAATCCATGTTGTAGGAGCCCATGCCTACAGGATCGGACGCCATCCGCGTGCGCCGGCAGTCGTGTTCGGTCATCACGTAATCACTGACCATGCGCCGTCCCACCCGGACGTATATGGCGTAGGGCCAGTGATCGTTGTCGGTGAACTCGTCGGCGGCATAACCCCAGCGGCCGACCTCTTCGCGGACGTGTTCGGGCACGCGCGGGTGATGGGCGAGCGAGTGCATGATGCCGCGCTGCCAATACTCGTGCTCTTTCTCGATCTCGCGCCGGCGCTCGTATCCGGCCCGGGGATATTCGTCGGCGCCGCCCACCAGGTTCATGGAAACGGCCCAGCGATTGTTGGTGTCGGTTTTGCGGTTGGGCATGCGGCCCGGGAGCCAGGGGATGCGTTCTTCGCCGGCTTCGAACATGCGGAAAAGCAGTTCGAAATCCGCTTCGTCGTAACCGGGAGGCGGGTCGAACGGAACCTGGTTCCCGGGCACGTCGGTCAGGCAAAGGCGAAAGCAATAGGATTGGACGCGGTGATCGCCTTGACCGTCTTCGCCGCCGGCGTCGGGGTTGACGCCGGGAAGCAGGCCGCTGGAGGGGTCGCCCGGGACGACATAGGGATCGACGCGCGCCTCGGAGGGAAGCGGCTGCGGCGGTTGGCGGCGGCCTTCATGGGTGAAGACGTGATTGTGGGAGGCGGCCGTCTGGATGCCGTTGAGGGTTTCGCCGTAAACCTCGTTGCCTTCACGGCCCACCGTGTAGGATACGCCGGCCTCGGCCATAAGATCGCCTTCGTAGGTGGCGTCGATGAACATCCTGCCGCTGTAAAGGTTTCCCGACTCGGTCATGATCGAGGTGATCCGGTTGCCGTCCGTGCGGACCCCGCGTCCATTGTCGCGGACGAGGTACTCGTTGGGCTCATAACGGATTCCCGCCTCGTCGAGCATCTCATGGAACAGGCGTTCGGCGACGTGCGGTTCGAAACCCCATTGGGCGTCGTCGCCGGGGCGGAGATGACGGCCGAGACCGAGATAATCGCCGCGGGTTTCATGAACCCAGGCTTCTTCGTTGCGGTAATAATCGCGCACGCGTTGGTAGAAGCCGCGGGAGAGGCCGCCGATGACCGCCTCGCGGCCGGAATCCGTCTGACCCAGGCCGCTGCTGGTCAGGCCGCCGAGGTGGCGGTAGTGGTTGACGAGTACGACCGATTTGCCCATGTCCGCCGCCTGGACGGCAGCAACCACCCCGGCGCTGGTGCCGCCGTAAATGACGACGTCATGCCGTGAAGGGGCTTGTTCCTCCCGCGAATCCCGCTGAGGGGCCGCTCGAGCCGATGCGCCAGGCTGGAAAATAAGCGCAAGACACGCCAACGCCAGGGCCGTGTGAAGGGAAGCTTGTCTTAGATGTTTGGATCGATTTTCCCGATGCATGCCTGGCCTTTTTTCTCCGGCGAAATCAATCCGCCCGTGGTGAATGCTTTATCCCCGCCCTTCTTCGTTTCCGGTGAGT
>PWMU01000169.1 GCA_003558065.1 Opitutia bacterium
AAACTGGCCATGTCCGGAACCTTCACCGCCAGAATCGCCTGCCGGCTGATCTGTTCGTAGAGAGGCCCCAAGAAGTCCCGGTCTTTGAAAACGACATCCAGGGCGTATTCCACCTGCATCACCGTCCAATGGTGACCTTGGGTGAAAGTATCCTGTACCGGGCAAAATCCCCGGGCCAAGCGGCGGAACTTTTTCTCCCAGCGTTCGACGGAAAAAACCTCGGCAATCTTCCGGGCGCGTTCCCAATCCTCGATTCGGACGAAGGAGTTGTCATGCATTTGAAACGAAACGCCTTTTTTCTCGAGTTGCCGGGCCAACCAGTTGTGCGCGTTGAAATAGATCTGAAGACGACAGGGAAGCCAAGTCGAAACCCTTACGTACATCAGCCCGAGTTCCGGATCGATCAGGTAGAAGTAGTAGGTCGCGCATTTTCCCGGAACCATTCTGAGGCCGACTTTTTTGGTTTTTTTATCGTACCACGGTTTGAAGGCGGTGCATCCCTCCATCACCGAAAGCACGTGAACCAAACCGGGATGATTTCCCCTTCGGGCAAGAACTTTGTCGACCAAATCCTCTTTGCGCACTCCTTTGCTCTTGGAGAGGTACTCGATCTCGATTCCTTCCTCTGCGGCGACCTTAAGCGCGTTCTCGCGGATGCGTTGACGAATGGGTTCGGCGAACTTGCCGATGTCGAAACACCGGATGCCTTCCCGGTGAAGCCGGGCGGCCATCGCCTCTGGAAAAGCGATTTCGGTGAGGGTGCCGGTGACCACCACCCGGTCGAAGCAACCCAACACCCCGGCGATCTTGTTGTCGTAGCGTTCGAGAAGTCCGTCCTGGATCCGGATATTTTACTGCTCCGATCAAGCCCCCAGCCCCATGGTTTTGCCCGGCGAAACCGTTCCCAACCCGGCGCGTACGGGCCACTCGAAAAACACCGGGTACATTCAACCTCAAAACCGGCTCTTGGTACCGGCTCCGCCGGGTTGGGGAATAAGCATCCGATTGACTCGTCAAAATCAGACAATCACAGAACCAGTCCGTGAAAAGTATGAAAACCGATTCCGTCGTTAAAGAACGTTACGCCGCCGCCAACGCCGGCGAACCCGCCCTTTGTTGCCCCGTCGAGTACGACGGGCGTTATCTCAAGCCGATTCCGCGGGAGGTGATCGATCGGGATTACGGGTGCGGGGATCCTTCCCGTTACCTGCGGGAGGGGGAAACGGTGTTGGATTTGGGTTCAGGGACCGGCAAAATTTGTTTTATTGCGTCCCAGCTGGTGGGGCCGAAAGGGAAGGTGATCGGGGTGGACATGACCGATGACATGCTAAAAGTCGCCCGGCGGAACGCGCCGGTGGTGGCGGAAAACATCGGCTTCGGGAATGTGGAGTTCCGCAAGGGACGCATTCAGGACCTCGGGCTCGATCTCGAACTCCTCGATGCCGAGCTTAAAAAACGCCCGATCACCAATGCCGCCTCCTTTCTGGCCGCCGACGAACCGGCCGAGGAATTGCGGGTGAAACGACCGCTGGTGGCGTCCGATTCGGTCGATGTGGTGGTGTCGAACTGCGTCTTGAACCTGGTGAATGAACGGGAGAAAGCCCGCCTTTTTCAGGAGATTTTCCGGGTCCTTCGCCGGGGCGGGCGCGCGGTCATTTCCGATATTGTCAGCGACGAGCCCGTCCCCGAAGCGATGCGGAACGATCCCGAGCTTTGGAGCGGGTGCATCTCGGGTGCTTTGACTGAAGAAGCTTTTCTCCAGGCCTTCGCCGACGCGGGCTTTTACGGGATGGAGTGGTTGAAATTCGAAACCGAGCCCTGGCGCACCGTGGAAGGCATCGAGTTCCGTTCCGTGACGGTTCAGGCCTGGAAGGGCAAGCAGGGGCCGTGTCATGAGCACCGGCAGGCGGTGGTTTATCGTGGACCGTTCAAGGAGACGCTCGACGACGACGGACACCGCTATCCCCGGGGTCAACGGATCGCCGTGTGCGATAAGACCTTCCGGCTTCTCCAAAACGCTCCCTACGCCGATGCGTTCGTGTTCCTGGAACCACACGAAGCGGTCCCGTCCGAAGAGGCCGCACCGTTCGATTGCCGCCGGGCGGTAAAGCGCAGTCCCCGCGAAACGAAGGGCGCCGACTATTCCGCCACCACCGAAGCGACGGAATGCCGCGAAGGCGGATGCTGCTGATTCCGCGCTGGGTCACGTAGCTCCACGCTTCAGCGGGAGCTTTCGGGGATCACTTCTCCGGCGCCGATTTCGAATTGCACGGTGCCAGCCTGCCCGAACCGCTTCAATAAGGAATCTCTTCGAGCAACCAAGTTCTGGATACCAGTCATCCAATCCCCGCGAAAGGATTTACCGCTTGGATTCCCTCATACATCTGTCCCTCGTTAAGGACTTCCGTGTAGAGGGTCCGGGCGCCCAACTCGTGTGCGGCGGCGACAATGGCCGCATCGTAGGGGTGGATTCGGTAAGCCGACGCGAGGAGGAGCGCTTTGCGATAAAGATCCGGCGTCGCGGCGGCACACGGGAACACCAGGATTCTTTCGAGGAAGGCCGCCACCTTTTTCTCCGGAACCGGTTTCGCCATCTTGCGGGTCGCCACCACCCAGGTTTCCATGAGAATCTGATAAGACGTCCCAAAGTCGGATTCCGAAAGCAAGTTGGCCGATTGGTCGCGTTTCGCGCGCTCTTCCGGCGCATCCGACAAGGCGTACACGAGCACGTTGGTGTCGAGAAATACCTCAGCCTCGGGCATGGCGCTCCTCCCGGGCGGGCATACTTCCCACCTTGCCGCCAAAGCCGCCGATCATTTCCCGGATCTCTTTGCGCGCCCGCGTTCGATTTTCCTGAAGGCGGGTGAGTCCTTCCAGGTGCTCCCGAACCAGGCCGGTCACGGTGGTCTTTCGCTCAGCGGCGATCACCCGCGACCGTTCGTAAAGTTCGTCGTCCACGCTTAATGTGATATTCTTCATATCGCCACATTAACTGTGAAACTGGATGCGGTCAACTTGGTTTTGGTCCGAAGGTTCTGAGTTTTCTCGTTGGTCTTGAGGTTTTTCGAGCCAGTGTGCCAGAGTGGGAATATGGCGAATTTACCGCATGTCGGGGCCTCGACCGACGTCATCCGGTGGGTTTGGGATAGGTTCTAACGTCGCTTCCACACCTGCCAGAACTCCATGCCGGCAAAGATCGGAAGCGGATCGGAACTGGGACGGCTAACCAGCAGATCGAAAGCTTCCAGGAAAGCGGTCTGCTCTTTCTCGGGAGGCATCGGGTACGGCGGCGGATCTTTTTCCTCACCGTATAAAAAGTAGCCCATCAACAATCCACCCGGTCTCAGGAGTGATTGAATCCGCTTCGGATATTTCATCGCCAGGTCCGGCGGAAGGGCGCAGAGGAACGTCCGTTCGTAGACCGCGTCAAAGGACGCTTCAGGTAACGGAGCTTCGAAGAAGTCGGCTTGGCACAGGGCCTCCCCGCCGACATCTCCGAGAATCGACCTCGCTTGAATCACGGCCTCATGGCTGAGGTCGACACCGATGGCCTCGTTCCCTTTTTCAAGTAACTCCCTGACCTCATAGGCCGACCCACACCCCGGAATCAGAACGCGGCCCAATTTTCCGCCCTCGACCAAAAACGATCGAAAGTCCGCCGGGACACCTCCAAAGTCCCACGGTGTATGGCCGCTTCGGTAACTCTCGTTCCAAAATGCTTCGTCGATCATCGTTCTTTACCGCGGCCGAGCAGCGTGTTTAATGAAGAAGGTTTTCCCGGCATAAATGAATGACATGCTCATTCTCCTCTTTCGTCGTTTCCCATCCAACGCTGAAACGAACCGCGCCCAGGGCCACGGTGAGCAGAATATTCTCTGTTCCCGCTCGACGGGTTTCCATAGTGGTCGGTCAGGAAAGGACGCATAGCATCGCGAACCTTGCGGGCCATCGGTGTACTGGCATAGTAATCCAGATAAACCTTCATGATCCAAAGTTTGTTGATCTAATGCTCAGGACCTTGGTCGGAAGTCAAGCAACGGCGTTCATTAAGCGATTTTTTGCCTTTCCGGGATCTCGACTCGCAGCGCCTGCGCCAGCTCCTCGGCGCGCTCCTTGAATCGCGCCACGCAGTGATCGAGCACGGCGCGCCGGTCGCATGGCGCCATGCGGGCCATGGCGGGCGCCGCCTCCACGGCGGCGGCGATGGCGCGATCGATCGTTCCGGGGTCGGCCAAGGGCACGCGGGTGGCAACTTCGCCCGAATACTTGTCGAATACCTCAAGGTCGTTATTGGGCGACTCAGGCCGGTTGGCGAGATAGTATGGGTAAGCTGTTTTAATTGATGCTTTCATGTGCGGGTTTTCTGAAACTTCGGCCCTTTCGCGACAGACACGAATTTTGTACCAGAAGAATCCCCGAAACGCCAATCCCGCGTGCGGATAGTTGAACGTGTGCCGTCGTTCCACACCGGGGCGGGAACGCAAGCACCGCCGGCGCTTGTTCAATCTTGCGACGACCAGTAAATCATCGGTCGGCGAACTTTTCGCGAAGCCGCGCAAGCCCGGCCTCGGTCCAACTTTGGGGATCGGTGACTTCCACACACGCATCCAGGTAATGTTCCGGAGCGTAAACATGACCGTAACCTTTGGGTGCGGTGCCACCGGCGGTTATGTCGGCGTCAAGCCCCTGTTGAAACCGGACAAGCGGAGGGCTTGACATTTCCGTCGGCTGCCCACTCCCTCTACTCCATGAATGCGCTCCTTCAGGTCGGTTCCGGCGGGCGGGCGCCCGCATCGCCTGAAAAGCGATTTTTTATCAATCTGAACCTTTTCCCGGGGTGTGCGGGTTTCGTGTAGCCTTTGATTCCGGGGCGGGATTGGGCTGACACGCAGCATGCTTACGGTTTTATCGGAAAGAGAAACTTTGTCTGTCTCCATTGAGCGGGACGGATCCACCGGTTTTCCTCTCCTCTCGGAGAGCGGGGCGGTTCTGGATCTGATTCTCGCCTATTTGGCGCTCCCGTATTCGGTCTCCGAGTACGGATGCGGGAAGCGCGCCAGTATGATCATCGATCATCTGCTGGCTCTGGAGATCCCGCCCTACGCGATCTGGCGGGGTCTGGCCATGGAGCGGGACATGTCGCCGGAGGCGCTGGCCGAAGGGGACTGGCGAAAGCGGGAGCATGCCATCGTTGTTTCCAACTCGCTCTGCGAAAAGGCGGATCTGACCGATCCGGTCCTCCGCCGGCTTTTCACCGACAGTTGTCCGGGGCTGGAGATCGAAGGGGACCGGATTCGAACGGGGCCGTTTGTTCTGCATCACGCGCCCCGTGTCCAGTTCGCCGTGGCGCGGAGCCATATCTATCCCGTCCTTCGCTTCTGGGATGAAGAGAATGGCCGGGTTGTGGACCGGGTCATCGATCCGACCCTGGAAACCGATCGTCTCTTTCCTCCTCTGGAGATGCGGGAACTGTTGAACGCTCCCGAATGCCTTCTTTTTGAAGCACCCCTTCTCGGACACCTGGTGCTCGATGAACACTATCTGACCGCGACGCAACGAAGAGAGGTCGAAGCGCTGCTCGGGGAGGGATACACCCTGAATGAAGTGGAGCTCGAGGAACTTTCCGTGGATGAGCATGCGGCGATCGTTCGGGCGCTCTGTGGCACCGAACGTGGAAGCATCGGCGATCCGGAAACCTGGACCTATGCCAACAATATCCTGGGTGGCGATGAGGAGCACGATCGGATGCAGCGGATGTATACCGGACGGGGCGATCCCTTTCGCACGCTCACGCGGGAGCTCGTTCGCGCACGGGAGAATCGTTCGGCGGATTGTGCCTCCATCGAGGCGCGGCTTCGCGTTCCGATCGATGAAAGCGATGTACATCGCGTGGTGCGAGAGGATGCCGCCTGGTCGAGCGAACAGCTCGAACCCCTCGCGAATGTGGCGGTCGCTGTGGCCTACCATGCGACACTCCGGGATATCGAAGGGGAGCTGCGAAAGGGTAACGATCCACTCCACTACCTGCGATCCGGCGAAGAGCTCGCCCGCGCCCGCGGACTCGGGGTTCGTCTGCGGCGGCGAATCGATCACATGGCGAAGGTGTCCCTCGACTCCGAAGGAAGGATCGACGCACGGGCGCTGACTCCCGGATTTTTCCGTGCGAGTGTTGAGACGATTCGTCAGATGAATCGTGCGGGTCTGACGGTGGCTCTGGATCGGGCCGGCAGTATTCACGGAATGCTTCTTTCCGATGGCGATCGGGAAGCGCTGCGCGAAGGGCGGGTACGATTCTCCGATCTCATGGACGGGGCGATCTCATTCTGTTCGCATATCGATACGGTCCTGGACGGTGGCATGTTCGATGGACGTCTCGGGGTCGCCTCCGGAATCGAAGTCGCGCACACGCTGGGCGATCTAAGAACCTATCTCGATCTGGATCTCGTCGCATCGGGTGCCGGGCCCCGGATCTGTGTGAGTGCGTTCATCGGCGAAGAGATGAGCTTTACGGGCGGTGGAGTCTCCATGCCCGGCAGCGCGGCTGTGACCGGACGTGCGACGCTTGAAACCATTTATGAAATGACCGATGGCGACGGGAATCGTTTTGGCGAGAAGCTGGTGGCGTTTCTCGAGGGTCTGCGCGACCTGCAGAGCGAAGGTAAAATCGACCTTGCGTGCGATTTGAAAGGAGTGGCAGCGGGCGACAGCGACGGGCTCGTTGCCGCCTGCTTCGATCCCGGGGAGTTCTATACCCCCCATATCTACGAAAGGCATATCGAACAGGGCCCCGATCTCGACCGCGCCGGAGTTCCCATGGTCCCGGTGGGTACCGTCATGGGGATCCACCAGGAGGACTTCGGCTTCGAGGGGGAGCGTTCGGAGGAGGCGGCCCTCGAGATGAATCGCAGACTGCGAGTTCTGGCACTGGAAGAGGCCTTCGAGAACGTCCGGATCACAGTCGGGATTCTCCAGGGGGATGGTGTCCCGGAGTGGAACGAAGATCCCGCCCTTGTCACTCGATGGACCCTTTCAGGCGAGCTCAATCATGCGGGGGCGACAAAGACGATGGATCGTCGCGATGCGGGTGTGGCGATGGCGCGCCTGGCCCGCGAGTTTCGGGAGCGCGTGGCGGCGATCAATGCGGAGCGTACGCGGGCCGGGATCGGAACCCTGCGACCGAACGTGAACAACATCCATCTCGAGCCAGGGATCGACCGGAACGTCATCCCGGGGCGCGCGAGCGTTTCCCTTGCCGTGGAAGGTCCGGCCCTGACGGAGGAGGAGCGCGAGGAGTTGCAGAGCGGACTGGAGGGCTACATCCATGGAACGCTCACCCGCCGCGTGGCCTCGGGAGGAGAGGGGGTCCGCCTGCGTCGTGTGGACGATGTCAGCTACAGCAACTTCTTTCGCCGGGCCCATCTTTCCATCGACCTGCGGGCGGACGGTCAGGAGAGCATGGACGCCTTTCGCGATCGGATTTCAGGAATTGTCTCGGAGGTCGAAGGTGAGTTTGATGTGGAGATCAGCGGGGACGTCCGTCAAACGCTCCGCTCCCTCCATCTCGAAGAGTCCGGTCAGGTTTTGATGATCGAGCGAAGCTATGGCGGAAGCCACAACTCGGAGGAAGCGCAGATTCTGAATGATATCATTCGCGGCACCGTGCTGCAGCTGGCAACGGCACTGCAGGTGATCCGCGAAGGTCGCGATGTTTCCGGGAACCTCTTCGCCAAGGTGGATTGGCGGATTCCCGCGCCCTGGAAGGAGAGGATGCGCCGCTACACATCGGGCGCCCTCCATGACACGTGCAATATCGCGGCCCGCGC
>PWMU01000119.1 GCA_003558065.1 Opitutia bacterium
GGGTTTATCCCCGGAGTTCGCCCCGGATTCTCCCGGGGTAAACCCGGTCGCCACAGATTGGCTTTATTTTCAGATTTTTGGATCCGGCTCAGGGTTCATTATTTATGGCGGGCTACACTAGTTGTCGTCGCGGGCGAATCGCACGGCGGCCGTCCCGCCGTAATTGCGAATTTGCAGAAGCGGCGTGTCGGAGACACTCCAGGAGACTTCTCCGTCATTCGCTACCGCGCCGATGTAAACGTCGTTGTGGGCGGCGTTGTAACTGAAGGTCACCGAACCGCCGGGAAGAATCAGCATGTCTCCGAAACCGACACCGCCCCCGCGGCGGCGAACATCGGGAATCGGGTCTTGGGCCAATCGCCAGTTGGCGGGGACCCCGTCGACCAGGTCGGCGACATCGACTTCGTCGAGGTTCGCCGAGTCCTGGCCTTCCTGGTTGGCCACGCCTCCGAGTAGGTAGAGAAACTGGTTGCCTTCAGGGGATTCCGCGATCGCCATGGTGTAGTCCCAGCGCCGCGCATAAAAATCGTCATAGGTTTCCGTTACCCACTCGGTGGTGATATTGCCATCAGGATCGGGAATGACCCGGTCAATGTCCGTCGATCCGCGGGAAACGCCGTTGCCGGTGGAGTGAATGATCCGGCTTCCCACTCCGAGCGAGGCGTTCAACCAATCGCTGGTGGGAAGGGAGATGTCGCTCTCCTGCCAGTCTCCGAGTTCACCGGTATCGGAATCGATTGCCGCGTAGATGATGCGATCGGTCAGACCCGCTTCATACTGGTTGCCTCCGAGAATGTAATAGTAGGCGTTACCTTCGATTTCAACGATGGCGGTTGATTGAAGGCGATTGTCGGTCGGGGGTTCCGGCATGGGCTCCGAGGTCGAAAACTCCCCGAGACGGCCGGTTTTGTAGTCGATGTCGGTCCAGGTAACGAAGTTGGCGGGGACATGGCCCTCCCGGTAGAAGTGCCCCGGCCCGGCGTAAATACGGCCGTTGTGAACATGCGTGCTCCGCTCGATATGGTTCCATTGGATATCGCCCCCGTTCGCCGGGTGGGTCGTGGGCATGATTCCGGAGCGGCGCCAGTTGGTCACCGAATGATTGTCGAGGCTGACATCCGCGACCAGGGTGCTGCGAAAGTTTTCCATCGCGATGACGGCGTCCAGTTCCTCGTCCACATTGTCGAGGGCCTCCTCGCGCTCCTCCGTGTTGGTGGTTCGCCCGCCCAGCATGTACAGGTACCCGTCGAAAGGCGGCTCGACCCGGAAGCGCAGAAACCGGCGATGGGAGTCGCCGGTGCTCACGGTGTCTTCGGCCACGATGGAGTTGCCGTTTTCCTGCACATTGACCTCCTCGGAGACCCAGGTTTCGAGATCGGAGGAGGCTTCGACGACCCAATCGACCTCGCCCGCCTCGCCCGTCCGTTCGATTTCCATGCGCAGCCGGCGTTCGCCGTTGATGGTGGCGAGCTCCGTGGACGGCAGTTCGGAGGGATCGGCGCGCTCCATGGGATCCAGTCCGAGGGCATACTTGACGATATTCGAGACCCCGTCACCGCTGGCACTGTCGTTCATCCCCCGGTGTTCGAGCGGGACTTCGTGACCGTCGAGCCATTCGGTGAATGGATTGGCCGCCGCGACGTGCACGAGCCCGAGGCCGGATCCGACGACAAGCAGGAAGGAAAAGAACGGATTTGATTTCATCATACTAGAATACGGGTTGGATTGGGTTACGTAAAAGCTGATTTGACTCGGTGAAACCGGGACGGCAGAGCGGACTGAGGAACTCCCTTAGGGAAGGATCATTCATTCTGAGTCCAGGGAATCTTTTCGCAGGGCAAACGAGGTCCAAGGGAAGCAGGGAGCAACCGGAAGCACCAGTGTCGGTTCAGCGAATGAAGTTTGAGTCTCCTAGTCAAGCGAGAAATGGCTGCAGCCTGTCGGCCAGGCCGACCAACTTCCGGGGAAGCCGTTCGCGCGTGGATTTTTCCACTTGCCAAAGGCCAAAATCTGAGCATAAGTTGCCAAAACGCTTGTTTTCAGCCGCCCCGGCGCGGAGGTGTAAACAATTCATTACCTCAACCAGCCAGTCCCATGACTCTATTCCCCGCATCCGCAAAACCTGTCAGGTCCGGCCCCTGCGTTCTCCGAGGGGAGCGGGCCTTCACGCTCATTGAATTGCTGACCGTCATCGCGATCATCGGGATCCTGGCCGCGATCCTGATCCCGACCCTGTCCGCGGTTCGGGACAGCGCCCATCGCACCCAATGCGGGAGTAATCTGCGGCAGATCGCCCTGACCTGCCTGGCCTACGAGACGGATATGGGAACGTTGCCGGGGCCGTCGACGCGACGGGTGCCCACACCGCTGAATTCCGACGTGGAAGGGGCGAATCCCCACTACCTGTACAAATTGCTCGAAAGTTATCTCGGGCCGTATACCTCGAACGAGCCGGGGGTCTTTATTTGCCGCTCCCGGCTGGACCAGGCTTTGACGGCGGAAAATCAGATCGTTTTCGTGCTCAACAACAACGTGAATACCAGCCCGCAGCATTTTTTCGGTACCACCCAGAGTTCCTGGGAGTCAGGGCCCAAGAGCCTGGAGCAGATTGACGCCGCGGGCAGGCCCGGAGGCGGGGGGCAGACCCGAACCGGGTCAAGCGGCCGGGTAACCGGCTTCAACCACGTCCGCGAGCTGTCCATGATTTGGATGATTGCCGATGCCGACGAGTTTAATTACCGTCAAGCCGGCGGCTTTGAGTCGGAGGTTGAAGGCATGGGGTACGCCCACGGGGAAGGGCGGAACTTCGCGTTTTTTGACGGGCACATGGAGCATCGCACTTCGGAAAACTGGCCGGCCAACTCAGGCGATCCCGGCAACTACGAGTGATCCGGGGGAGCTTTCGGGAACAGGTACGCCCCGGGCCTCAGGTCGAGCGGGGCTTCCCCTTCCTGGCCGGCCACACTCTCTTTGCGAGGGCCGCGGAGGGAGAAAAGCGGCTGCTTTGGCAGCAGGGCGCCGGAGGTCCTCGTTCGGGCGACGCCGCGCACAGGCTGCGAGCTGCCTGGAAAATTCTTGCAGGGACCGTTATAACGGAGCGATACTTGACCTTTTGCGCGCCTTGAATAAAGGAGGTTGGGGGCTCACAGCGGGCCGTCCGACCTGGGTGCCGGATATTAGAAACTTTTTCCTTCCGGACTCGTCTAGTAATAGATTGATTAATCCGTTTGTGCCGACAGGCAAAACGGTGCAGCTTCATCCTTTTTTCCAGTTTATTCTCCTTCAGATTCCGAATCCGTGAGCGAACCGACAGCAGTAGAAGAGACCAAGACCGAAGCGCGGCAGGTTGCCGCCCCCCGCATGAAGGGAAGCCGGAGTTCCGGCGGACGTGATCGAAGCCTGATGTGGCGGTTCATTCACCTCTTCGGCTCGCTCAAGATGGCGATGTGGCTGTTCGTGGTGCTGATCGTCGCCTGCGCGGTCGGGACGGTCTACGAGAGCCGCTTTGACGCGCAGATCGCCCGTTACTACATCTACGAGGCGCCGTGGTTCACGCTCTGGCTGATCCTGCTTTGCATCACCCTGGCTTGCGCCGCGTTCACGCGTCTGCCCTGGAAGAAGCGGCACACCGGTTTTGTCGTGACTCATCTGGGCATCATCGTGTTGTTGATCGGCGCGATGATCGGGAGGCACTTCGGGACCGAGGGGTCGATTACCCTTCGGGTCGGTGAGGGTCCCGCACGGCACATGGTGACCCAGGAGATGGCGCTCAATTTCTGGGGTTCCGACGGGGACCTCTACCTGGTGAGTTTTCCCGTGAACCTGAATCCGCCGTCCGAGCGGAGTCCGCACACGGTGCCGCTGGACACCTCGGATCGGCCCAACGTCGCGGCCTCGTTCCAGCGCGCCTACACGAATCTTTTCCGCCTGGAGCCGCGGGAGCCGGCGCTGGTATTTGACCGGTTTTCCGAGAACCTGGAGGAGGAGATCTCATTGATCGAGCAACCCGGCTCCGGCAACCCCGGGGTTCAATTGACCCTGAGCAGTTCGATGATGGGTGGCGAGGAGATCGCGGTCATCCTGCAGGAACGCCCGGCCAACCGATCGTTCCACAACATGGAAGGGCTGGCCCAGATTGTCCTGGTGGACCGGATTCAGTCCCCGGAGGAAGCCGGCCAGGGCGGGATGCCCCTTCTGCAGGTACTGCCCGACGGAAACGGCCGTATCGAGTACTCGGTGGCGGACTCCGGCGGTGAGACCGAGGAGGGGGTACTGGAAGCCGGTGAATCCCTGGAAACCGGTTGGGCGGATTGGACTCTGACTTTGGACAAGGTTTATGCCGAGGCCGAGTACCGGCAGGAGGTTTACGAGGTTAACGGATCTTCCGGCGATGCGAGGGTCCCCGAGCGCGGCCTGACGGGGGTGCGCGGCTGGTTGACCCTGGGCGACGGTAGCAGGAGCGAGCCGCGGTGGTTCATTGCGGGTGAAACCGAAACGGTCCAGGCAGGCGGCGAAGTGGTCCGGTTCGGGTTCGGCAACCGGCGCGAACCGTTGCCGTTCACCGTCGAACTGATCGATTTCGACGTGCCCCGGGATCCGGGAACCGAGAACCCGGCCGGGTTCGTCAGTACCCTCGTCTTCCGCGATCCCGATACCGGAGAAGAGGTGACCGATACCGCGGGCATGAATCACCCGGCCATGTTTCCGCCAGGGTTTCACCGCGCGCTCACCGGCAACACGTACAAATTTTCCCAGGCGCACTGGGAGCCGGACGATCTCAATCTCAGCGTCGTCCAGGTGCTGCACGATCCGGGCTGGTTGCTCAAATGGATCGGGTCGCTGATCATCATTGCGGGCATTTTCATTATTTTTTATGTGAGGCCGTACCGGAACCGGCGGCCCGAGGACGCCATTGACGAGGCGCTCGGATCGAAGAAGGACAGGGAAAAAGTGTCATGAAAAAACTCATACGAACAATCGGGGCATTGCTGGTCATTGCCGTTTTTTTGCCGGACATGCGGGCCGAGGGACCGGAAGTGCCGGTCGAGGACGCTGAGGCGTTGGCCGAGGTCGAGCCGCAGGAGGAAACGGAGCGCATCGAGCACGACTATTCGAATCTGGAAGGGCTTGTTATTCAGCACGGGGGCCGTCAGAAGCCGTTGCTGACGTTTGCCCGGGAATCGTTACTGACCCTGTCGGGCCGGCGCAGCCTCAGTTTCGAGGATGGCGAGACCGTCGACGCGATGGGCTTTCTGGGATCCGTGTGGATCGGGGGCAGGGATTGGGCGCATCATCCTGTGGTTTCGCTCGATCACGCCGGGGTCAAAGAAGCGCTCGATCTCGACATGGAGGCGCGGCGTCACTCGTACCACGATATCGTGACGGCCGCGCGGTTTATGGAGTTGATGGAGGAATTGGAGCAGCGCACCGAAACCCGTGAGAGCGACGAGCTGAACGACTTCTATCAGAATTTTAACGAGCTGGTGCAGCGCCTGCGACTTTTCCGCGCGATCGAGCGGGGCGTTATCATGGCGGTGGTCCCGCACCCGGAGGATCCCGAAGGGACCTGGGCGACGTTTACCGGGGCCCGCGAACTTTATTCGGAGGAGCAGATTCATCCCTTCGTCGAGGCGCGGGGCCGGCTGCTGGTGGCCTACAACCCGGAGATGCTTCCCGAGGAGATTCGCGAGCAACTCGGCGGGGATCTCGATTTCGCGGAGGCGGCCCTGGCCTTCCGTGAAGCCCAGCGGGCATTGAGTCCCGAAGTCGTGCCGTCGCCGGCGAAGGTCAAAACCGAAGTCCTTTACGAGCGCTGGAATCCTTTTCGCCTCGCCCTTGTGTTCTCCCTGCTCGCCTGCCTGGCGACGGCCTTGACCTGGACGGCCTGGAAGCGGTTTGGGGCGATCGCGGGTTGGGCGCTGGCGCTCGGGGCGATTCTGGTCCTGGCGCTCGGGATGGCGGCTCGGGTCTACATTTCGGGACGGGCGCCCGTCACGAACATGTACGAGACGATCATCTGGGTGGCGTTCGGACTTCTGGTCTTCGCGGTGATTTTTGAATGGCGCTACCGGTGTCGTTATTACCTGGTGAGCGCCACTCCGTTTGCGGCGCTGCTCCTGCTGGTCGCCGAAAGCGCGCCGGTCATGTTCGACCCGAATATCTCTCCGCTCACGCCGGTTCTCCGCGACAATTTCTGGCTGACGACCCACGTATTGACGGTGACCATCAGCTACGCGGCGTTCGCTCTCGCGTTTGCGTTGGGGCATTTCGTGCTCGGCGCCCAGATCGTCAGAGGGGGAAAGATGGTGGCGAATCGCGATCTGTACGCCTACATTTACCGCGCCATGCAGGTGGGGATCCTTCTGCTGGCGATCGGGGTCATTCTCGGCGCGGTGTGGGCGAATTATTCGTGGGGGCGTTTCTGGGACTGGGACCCGAAGGAGACCTGGTCGCTCATCGCGCTGCTCGGCTACCTGTTTGTGCTGCACGGCCGCCTGGTCGGCTGGTGGGGCGGCTTCGGTTTCTGCGTCGGGGCGGTCCTCGGCTTTAAGGGAATCCTCATGTGCTGGTACGGGGTGAACTACATCCTGGGAGCCGGCCTGCAAAGCTACGGCTTTGGCAGCGGCGGCACCGGCTGGGTCGTGGGGTTTGTCATCTTTGAGCTGCTTTTCGTCGGCGCCGCCGTTGTGAGGCGGTATTACTGGTTCAGCGAACCGGGCTCGGGCGGCCGAGGTGACGCGGGGGACGCGTTGAATCAGCGCGAAACGATCGCCGCCGGGGGCGTGCGGGAAGAGTCCCGCGCGAGCCCCTGAGCGGGTTTTACCGGATCGTACGAAAACTGAGACAACGGTTCCATCCCGGGTGTAGGGACCGGTTTCAGAAGTTAACTTCCAGGCTGACGCCGGCGAACCGGGGATGGCCCGGACGCGGGCCGTGCGGCAGGCGCGAGGCCATGTATTTCTCGTTCAGGAGATTCTGAACGCCGGCGGTGACTTTGGCGGCCTCCGTCAGACGGTAGTGGATGGAGGCGTCGAGCAGGAAGTAGCCGTCGCTTTCGCCGAAGCGAGCGTCGGGGTCACCGGTATTGGGATTCACTTGCTCGCTGCTGTTGTTGGCGGAAGCGAACGTCGACGGGACGTAGAAGGCGTCGAGGTACGCCCCCCACCTTTCAATCTCCAGGCCGGTTCCGGCCGAGATCTGATATTCCGGGACGTAGGGAAGCCGGTTTCCTTTCTCTCCCCCGGCAAAGATCGATTCCACCGCACCGCCGCTGGCTCCGTCGGCGCTCACATCGCTGCGGATGCGGGCGTCGGTGTACGTGAACGACAGGAAACTGGGGTTGCGGAATGCCCAGTCATTCGCGATTCCGGGATCGTAGCCGACGCTCAATTCGAGACCGGCCGAACGGACGTCTCCCGCGTTCTCGGTTTCCCCGGTACCCGCGCCGCCGATGTTGTCGGGGACAATAAGATTGCTGAAATCCGTCCAGAACAGCGTCGCCTCGGTTTGGAATCCGGTTCGCGTGTCGAAGCGGGAACCCAGTTCGTAACCGGTGGAGCGCTCTTCCCGCAGGTCCGCGATCGCGTCGCCGGGACTCGGAGTCGAGAAGCCGCGATGGACTCCTCCGAAGAAGGAGAGTTGATCGTCGTAGTGATAGGTGATCCCGAGCCCCGGCGCGTAGACGTCCAGATGACTGCGCTCGCGCTCGGTCTGCGCCCCCCGGCGGTCGGTTACCTTGAAACGCAGGTGTTCGTAGCGCAACCCGGGGGTGACCGACCATGGACCGAAAGTAATCCGGTCCTGCAGGTAGACCGCGAAGGCGTCGGTCTCGCTCCTGCGGTTATCCTGGGCGCCGGGTTCCTGGCGGAAACGGCCGTCGATGGCGCCTTCGTCGTTCTGGAGGTAGTTGGTTTCCTCCTGGAAGCGGTTTTCGAAATCATGGTGAAGCCGGAAACCCAGCTCGATGTTGTGATCGAGGGTCGGCCCAAAGAATTCGAGATTGTGGGTTTGCTGAACGCCGTAGGAATCGTAATCCCGGGCGTTGTTGCGGTAACGGAGAGTGCCTTCGCGCTGCCCGCGCAGAACCCCGAGGTGCTCGTCCTCGTCGCTCTCCGCCAGGGCCTGGGAGAGGTTCATCGTGTTGTCCGCCTGGTCGGCGTCGTCGGCGCGGTCGGTGGAGACGTTGTGCAGCTTGTACCACGCGCGTTCAAACCGGTTGAAGTAACCGGTTGTCGTGATCCGGAGATCGGGGGCCGGCTCGATCATGTGGCTGAGCGAGGAGCGAACGTGTTGGGTGTCAATATGGTCGAAGCGGGTGGACGAATACCGGCGGTAGGGGTTCGCGCGGAAATCGGAATCGGTCAGGCCCAGATACGTTTCATCCGCATTCATGTCTGTGTAACCCAGTTTCAGTTCAACCCGTTGCCTCTGGGTGGTGTCCGGTTCGAAAGCCAGCTTGACCATCGGTTCGACCTTGGTGAAACCGGTGCGATCCCGGTGCTCGAAATCCGGGGCGCCGTCGATGGTTTTGAAACCCTCGGTCGTGCGATAGAAGTTCTCGGCCAGGATCCCGACATTCCCCCACTCGTAGGCCTGGGTCGTGCCATAATGGGCGTGGACGCGGGCCTCGTTGTTCTCCCCGTACAAGGTCCGCACGTAGCCCTGACTCGTCTGCGGGATCGGAGTGGAGAGGTAGTTGAGCACGCCACCGGTGGTGTGGGGACCGTATCGGACCTGACTCGACCCCTTCAGGACTTCAAAACCGCTCATTCGCCCCGTGGTCGGGGAGTAGTAGGCGGAAGGATTCGAATAGGGAGCCGGGGCCGAGAGAATGCCGTCCTCCATGACGGTCAGTTTGGACGTGCGCATCGAGCCCACCCCCCGGAGGCTGATGTTCGGGAACAGCCCGTAGCCGTCCTCGGTCCGGAAATAAGCCCCCGGAACCCGCCGGATCAGTTGATCCACGTTGTCATAGCCCTGAATGCGGATGTCCTCCTGGTCGAGAAAGGAGGCCGAACCCGGCAGTTGCTCCACCTGGTCCCGGGTACCCACAACCCTCAGCGGGTCGAGCTCGAGGGGCCGGTCCTCGGCATTTTCGGCTGTGAATCCCGGTGCCGTGAGAGCGACAAGGGTTGCTGCCAGCCAACACAGGTGGCCACGACTTTTGCACACGTCTTTTATCATCCTTCTTCCAATCTTTTCCGGTCTTTGAATTGAAGCGATCACCCGTTAATTGCAACTGAGACATAGTCTCAAATAGGGATTAGATTGAGATTCCGTCTCAACCGGTCAAGTCGAAAGAACGTCTTTTTTTTCCGGGTTCACTGTTTTCCGGCGCTACGGCTTCACCAAGTTGCCTCTAATGTTTCGGAAGAATCCCCGGTCTGCGGGATGATTTCCGCCGGCGCCCGGATCCCCTTTTGCTTTGCCTGGAAGCAAGCCTGTGAATCGAATCCGATTAAAGCCTACTGGGTCTCATCCTTGACCGTCAGATTGACGGGAAAAGCGGTCGGCGCGACCGGTTTTCCGGCGTCGGGTCCGGTGACGTAGTAACCGACGTGAACGCCTGGCCCGCGGTCCCGGATAATGGCGGAATCTTCGGCATCGGGGAAAAGGGTCTGCCAGCTCATCATTCGTGCGGTGAGATCGCCGCGCAGGATTTCCCGGTGGCTGTCGCGTTCCTCGGGTTCCTGAATGTTCTCGGCGTTCCAGACGTACCCGGCGCCCGCGTAGAGCGAGATGAGGTAGCGTTCCACGAGGTTGCCTCCCCAGAGCGTGATGTTGACGCCTTCGCAGTTGGAGGTGTTTCGGGCGGCCTGACTCCAGAGCCGTGTGGCGCCGAAGGCACCGTTCTGCGCCATCGCGGGTTTGCCGGCGCCGATCAGGAAGGGGGAGGCGCCTTTGCCGTAGCGCTGGACTTTCTCTTCGATGTCGGCGCGGGCGAGTTCCCAGTAGTTCCAGGGTTCGACAATGACGCGGTCGCGGATGCGTTCCGGAATGGGTCTGCCGCCGTGGTCCGCCCACAAGCGCATGGTTATCTTTTTCCCGTGGCGTTTGCCGACTGTCATAAGGATGTCGTACAGTTGGTCGACGAGCCACTCCGGGGTGATCTCCTCCCGTCCCTCCATATCGGGCAGGACCGCCCAGTTCGCCTCATCCATCCCGAGGTGAACGAAGCATTCATCCTCAAGGTGGGGGACGACTTCGTTGTACATCTGTTCCAGAATTTCCAGGGTACGGGCACCGATGCCGAAGCTGGACCCGCCCCACATGCCGGGAGCGCCGTAGCATTCGGGGTAGTGGTAGATGACGGAGTTGACGTGTCCCCAGGACTCGATTTCGGGAGAGACGGTGACATGGTATTGGCGCGCGTACTTGACGATGTCGGCCAGGGCATCGATGGGCAGGGCGTGGGGATTCTCCTTGCCGAGTTCGAGATTGTTGAAGCGTACCCCCATGATTTCATCGTCGAACAGGTGCAGGTGAAGTAAATTCAGTTTGAGCCGGGCCATGATTCGGATGCATCGCTGGATCAGGGCCTGGTTGTAGACGCCTCGGCCCATGTCTAGCATAACGGCACGCCACTTATAGGAAGGCCAGTCACGAATCCGGAGGCGGGGGAGAACGCCCTGTTCGAATGCGGCGATCTGTAAAAGAGTCTGGGTGCCGTAATACAGGCCGGCTCGATCCTGCCCGGCGATGTGGATGCCCTCCGCCGTGATTGTCAATTCGTACCCTTCCGCTGAAAGCCCCAGATCCCTGATTTCCATTCGGATACCGGGATCCGCCTCTTTTGTATTGAGTGAAACCAGGACATTCGAGACTGTCTTCAGGTCCACCACCAGTTCCTCGGCCACGGCGAGCAGCTCATCGGGGACCCGGGTGGCGCCCGTGTTGATGCGCAGATTGAAGGCGCCCTCGTCGAGGGCGAGTTCCTGCGGATACGGATTCAGGTACCTGAGCGGCCGCTCCCCTTTTCCGGGGCGAAGGGGAAGAAAGGATTTCGGGTTCGTGGAAGGATCCGGTTCGTAGTTCATGGACGGATTCGGTTTTCGGACAGGACAGTATTCAGCGACGAATAAAAAAGAAAATTTTCACCGCCGGGATTGTCCGCGTCAATGGGTTTTGCGGGGAAGGGTGACGGAACTCGCGCGGGAATTGACCGCCCGGCGGAAATCGGCTTTAAGAACCTTATGTCGAGCGTTGTCGAAGTTGGCCTGGGAGCCAGGTCCTACCCGATCCATCTGTTGGATGAGGGTTCGGAGGGCATCCGTGCCGAGGTGGCGAGGTTGCGGGAGGCGCGGCGCGGCTGCGCTTTGCTCGTCGATGCCGGGTTGGCCGAAGCACAGGGCGAGTTTGTGGAACGGGCTTTCGGGGATATGCCCGTTCTGAAGCTGCCGGGCGGGGAGAAAACCAAGAGCCTCGAACAACTCGGCCGGGTTTGGGATTTCCTGGCCGAATCGGGAATTGACCGGCAGGGCCGCCTGTTTGTCGCCGGAGGCGGGGTGATTGGCGACCTGGGCGGTTTCGCGGCGGCTTCTTATCTCAGGGGAATTGATTTCTACCAGGTGCCGACCACGCTCCTGTCGATGGTGGACAGTTCGGTCGGCGGCAAGACCGGGATCAACATCGCCGCCTGCAAGAACCTGGTAGGGGCGTTTCACCAGCCGCGCGCGGTGTTTATCGGGACCGGTCTTCTGGCGACGCTGCCCGAAAGCGAGTTCCACTCCGGGATGGGCGAGGTCATAAAGTATGGCCTGCTGGGGGACGCGAAACTTTTTGAGCAATTGCGCGGCGGCGGGCCGTTGAGTGCGACTTCGAAGGAGCTTCCGGAAGTGATCCGGCGTTGCTGCGAGATCAAGGCTGAAATCGTGCGTGCCGACGAGAAAGAGGAGGCCGGTTCGGGGGGGAGGGCCTTGCTGAACCTCGGCCACACCTTCGCCCACGCGGTCGAACAGGCTGCGGGATACGGGGAGTACCTCCACGGCGAAGCGGTGGGGCTCGGGCTGGTCATGGCGAGCGCGTTGTCAAGGGAACTTGGATACTTGTCCGAAACCGATGTCGAAACGATCCGGGAGACGGTGCGTGCCTACGGCCTTCCCGTGGTGTTGCGGTCTCCGGTTCCGACCGATGCGCTTCTCGCGGCGATGAGACGGGACAAGAAGGTCAAAGAGGGTCGCTTGCGCTTCGTTGTCCTGCGGCGTCTGGGCGAAGCGATGACGGTGGACGACGTCGACGAAACGATCGTGACGGCTCTTTGGCGACATTACGGGGGCAATAACGGCGAATCGGGTAAGGATTTCCCTGGATAAGCAGAGCGGCTGTATGAAGACGAAGCGAGTGAAAGCTCCCGGCACGGGTTTCGAAAATGCAGCTCAGGCCCATGTCCGTGGTTGACCACAATATAGTCCGGGAATACTTCGAGCAGAATCGATTTCTCGTGAGGCAGGTGAGGAAATCCGGGGTGCCCTCGCGGAAGAAGGCCGGCGAGGAGGAGATCAGTCTGCTGGTGCACAATCCCGCCTACCAGCCCGGTGAGCGAAAGCCGGACTTTCTGCTCTTCGCCAGCGAGCTGCGTTACATTCATCGAGCCGTAGTGATTGTGACAGACTGGCCCACCTCCCGGCTTACCGCGGCGATGCTCAAGAGCAGTCTCCACCTCTTCAGGTTTCTGGAGAAAACGGTGCTCAAACGAGTGGGGGAATGGATGCCCCCGGAGCCCGGGAATTCGGAGAAGCGGGAGCCGTTGATGAAGATCCTGGTCCTTCCCGGTCTGCCCACCGCGGAGCCCTTTCGCACCCAGAGTGCGGAGCTGCTCCGCAAGGAAGGTATTGACGGGATTATCTCCTTTCGATCGATGCTCGTCGACGTTATCGGCCGGGTGGAAGTGAACCGAGTGTACCAGAACTCGGAAGTTCTCGAAGTCATTCGGCTTTTGAAGAAACACGACCTCCTGAACACCTCCCAGATGGAGCTCTTTGACAGGCCGCCGTGAACCCGGACGGGACTTCCGGGGCTCCGAGGGCCGGCAAAATTTCCGGGTGGCCTCCCGGGGCGGGAATGGTAAAGTAGCCTTCATGACCGTTACGGAAGCATTGAAAAGGCGGCGTGCCATCAAGGAATACGACCCGGATTTCGTCATTCCGGAAAAGGATATCAAGGAGCTCTTCGAGAAGACGCTTCTCACTCCGTCGTCGTTTAATCTGCAGCACTGGAGATTCGCGGCGGCGGTCGATGCCGCCGTCAAAGAGCGACTGTGCGAAGCGGCCTGGGGCCAGCGCCACATCCGCGAGGCTTCGCTGGTGGTCGTGGTCGCCGGGAACCTCGATGCGGCGGAAAATGCGGCGGAATACTGGCGGAATGCTCCGGAGCGGGTTCGCGAGAAAATGGTTCCTCAAATTGGAAAATTTTACCGGGACGACGACGAACTCAAGCGGGACGAAGCCATTCGCAGTGCGTCACTCGCTGCGATGTCACTGATGCTGGTCGCGACCGAAAAGGGTTACGCGACCTGCCCGATGATCGGCTTCGACGCCGCGAAGGCTGCGGAAATTGTCAGGATGCCCTCCGGCTGGATTCCCGTGATGATGATCACTGTCGGCCGCGGCCTGTGTGAACCCCGTCCGAAACCCGGCCAGCTCCGGGTCGAGGACGTTGCCTTCTGGAACACCTTCGAGGGGGAACCGGTCAAGTAGCCGTTCGTTCGCACCCGGATCCGGTGACTGAGTTTTCCGGGCCGGGATCGATCGCACGGCAACCGAGAGGTTTCAAAGGCTCCCCGTGTGACTCCCGAAGATTCTTTTCGGATTGCCCATCCGGTTATACTGTTTTCCAGTTACTGCGGAATGCCGGGGAAAAGTCGAATGCGGGCGCCGGGACTGGAGGAAAAACCGAAGGCGGATCCTTCTCCTGGACCGGCGGGTTCGGTGCGAGGAGGGAACAGGCTGGCGGGAGGCAGCCAATGAGCGGCGCCCGGGGTACACGGCTTTCAGCCATTGTCGCGGCATTCGAGGGAATGCCGATGGAGTTTACTGCGTTCAGGGATGTGGAAATCACGGGCGTGGAATGCCGGCCACAGGAGGTGACGCCGGGCTGTTTGTTTTGCTGTATCGACGAGTACCTGGAGTACAATATCTGGCACAGCGGGCGGGACCAGGTTGAGACAGCGTTGCAGCGGGGGGCGGTGGCGATCGTTGCCGGGCGGCGGATCGAAGGTTGCCGGCTGCCGCAGATCCTCCTTCCCGAGCCGCGGGTGGCCTTTGGGCTGGCCGCCCGGGCCTATTACGGGCGGCCGGACGAGCACCTGGCGCTGACGGGCGTAACCGGAACAAACGGGAAAACGACCACGACCCGCCTGCTGGCTCACCTGGTGCGGGAGGGCGGGCTGGGTTCCTGTGCGAGCATGGGGACGCTGGGGATGGAGTTGGACGGGGAAACGCTGGAGCCCGGGGAATACACCACTCCCCTGGCCCAGGTCAATTGCGCGCGGCTGGCGCGTTTGCGGGACGCCGGGGTGCGGTTCGCCGCGATGGAGGTGTCCTCTCACGCGCTCGAATTGAACCGGGTTGCGGGGATTCACTTTGCCGGTGCGGTCCTGACGAATTTTTCGCGCGATCATCTGGATTTTCACGGAAACATTGAAGCGTACGCGAGTGCCAAGAAACGCTTGTTCGAGGGGCTGGAAGCGCCCAATTTTGCGGTGATCAACGGGGATTCCGATCGGGCCTCGTGGTTTTGCAGCGGGCTCAACGCCGACTTGATCAGTTACGGGATCGATGCGAACACGGATTGGATGGCCCGCGACATTAAAACCGGGCCGGAGGGCACGGGCTTTCTTGCCTGTTGGCGGGGGCGGGACTATCGAGTCGAGAGTCGCCTGGCCGGGCGATTCCAGGTCTACAACATTCTGGCGGCCCTCGCCGCCGCGACAGCGCTCGGGGTTCCGCCCGAGCGGGCGGCCGCGGCCGTGTCGGTGTTTCCGCCGGTGTCCGGGCGCATGGAAAGTATCCGGCTGCCGAACGGGGCGACAGCGATCGTCGACTTTGCGCACAACCCGGACGGGCTGAAGCATCTACTGGAAAACTGCCGGGCTCTGAAACCCCGGAGAATGGTGGTCGTGTTCGGCTGCGGCGGCGACCGTGACCGGGGCAAGCGTCCGTTGATGGGCCGGATTGCCTCGGAACGGGCCGATCGGTGCTGGCTGACCTCCGACAATCCGCGTACCGAAGATCCCCCGGCCATTCTTGACGATATCCGGGAGGGGTGCCGGAGCGAGGTCCGGGTCCAGGCGGATCGGGCGGAGGCCATTCGCGAAGCCTACGAGGACACCGACGCCGGAGATCTTCTCGTCATTGCCGGAAAGGGGCACGAGGCCTTCCAGTTGGTGGGTTCGGAGAAAATCCCCTACAGCGACCGCGAAGAGGTCCTCAAGCTGCGCTAGGAGTCTGTCGGGCTTCGCCGACAGACTCCTAAGTGCGAATGCCACTCATAAGCGGGGAGATCGATGGAAGGATGGGTACCGCCGGCGCAAGGGACAGACCCCACCGCCCCAGCGCTCCAGCGAGCGGTCCCCCCCCTCTCTCCATAAGCCCAATCCCTCCGATCGAGCCCCTAACCGAGCGCCGTTCGCGCTAGCCTTTCCGCACCGGCATCCGGCGGCCCTGTTCTTGATCTGGATCAAGGAGGGATTCGCTTTTGTGCCGTAGGCTCGGAGGATGATCGGTTGCGGATTACAGTTTCCCAGTGGCGCGGAACGAGGGCGTCTCATGGCAAGCGATGCGCAAGAAATACCAAGCCGCGCGAAGGCAGATGCCGTAAGGAAAGGTAAGCTGAACCCCTTTACTGATAACTCTGAAAGAATGGGGAGGTGATGATCTGCCGCAATCGGCCGGGCGTTTCCCTGGCAGCCTGTCGGCGAAGCCCGACAGGCTCCTGGAGGTGCGGGGGTTGGCCCTGTTGTTTTCGAACGATTAATAATTCATGATGACCCATTTATCCAATAGAGCTCAATCCGCTGGACGGGAGCCCGCCGGTTTGGATCTTGAACTGGCCCGGAAATATGCCGTTCCCGGCCCCCGCTACACCTCGTATCCGACCGCCCTGCATTTCAGCGAGGATGTCCCCGCGGCAAAGCTTATCGAGGATGCCGGGCTCGACGGGGCCAGCCGGAAACCGATTTCCCTGTACCTCCATTTGCCGTTCTGCGAAACCGCCTGCTGGTTCTGCGGGTGTACCAAGGTGGTGACGAAAGACCGGGGTGCGGCGGATCGCTACCTCGACTACCTGGAGAAAGAGATCTCCCTCACGGCGGCATCGCTTGACGGCGAACGACCGGTGACACAATTGCACTTCGGTGGCGGGACGCCCACTTTTCTGAGTCCGGAACAGTTGCGGAGACTCGGGAGCATCCTTCATAAAAGCTTCCGTTTTGACGCCGACTGTGAGGCGAGCGTTGAGATCGACCCTCGGCGCCTGACGCGTGATCACATCGTTGCCCTGCACGAGATGGGCTGCAACCGTGCCTCTCTGGGCGTGCAGGATAACGATCCGGCGGTGCAGGAGGCGATCAACCGGATCCAGCCGGCCGAGTTGACGGTGCGGGCCGTCTCCTGGTTGCGCGAGGAAGGATTCAGGTCGATCAATATCGATTTGATCTACGGCCTTCCGCTGCAAACGGCGGAATCCTTCGGCCGGACGCTCCGCGAGGTGCTCGAGTTGGATCCGGATCGCTTCGCGGTATTCAGTTATGCGCACGTCCCGTGGATCAAGCCGGCCCAGAAGATTTTTGACAAGCGCCGGAGCCTCCCCGACGCGGAGAGGAAACTGGCGCTCTTGAACCTGGTGGTCGAGACACTGACGGGACAGGGGTACGATTACATTGGAATGGACCATTTCGCCCGCGCCGGAGACGAACTCGCGACCGCCCGGGCGAACGGGACGTTGCAGCGGAATTTTCAGGGTTA
The DNA here is from genome assembly GCA_003558065.1 of Opitutia bacterium. GTDB lineage: Bacteria > Verrucomicrobiota > Verrucomicrobiia > Opitutales > T3Sed10-336 > PXDC01. Next base: position 16,962 of record PWMU01000119.1, read on the forward strand.
CAGCACCAAGGGGGGAACGGACATCCTGGCATTCGGCATGTCGGCGATCTCCCAGTCGCCGCGCGCGTACCGCCAGAACGAGAAGGAGCTGCCGGCGTATTACGCGGCGTTGGACGCGGACCGGCTTCCGGTCGCCCGCGGCTACTTCCTGACCCCGGACGACGAGATCCGGCGGGAGACGATTATGCGCTTGATGTGCGACCTGAAACTCGATCTGCCGGCTATGTCGGAGCGCCTTGGGATCGATTTCCGGGACTATTTTTCTTCCGCTTTGAAGCACCTGAAACCCCTGGCTGACGACGGCCTGGTGCGGATTGCCCGGGACGCCGTCGCGATCACTGAGAAGGGCCGTTTCTTTATCCGCAACATCGCGATGGTATTCGACGCGTACCTTCAGCAGCAGCGGCAACAGGAAGGCCGGTATTCACGGACTGTGTGAGGGGGCGGCAGGGAGAGAAAGAATATAATGACCGGCGGCCCGGTCGCCTAATACGCGCCGTACTTCTCAACCAGCTCCATGACGAATTGATAGGTGTCGAACCGCACGGTCGGGGCGATTGAGTGGTCGCTGTGGCAGATGTAGCCGCCGTTCCGTTTTGCGACCGGAAGCTTGGCGGCTATTTCGGCTTCGATTTTTTCGTGGTCGTTGGTGATCAGCGCCATGATGTCGAACCGGACCCGTTCCTTTGACGTCAGTGTCGTTGTTTTCATCGGATCGGCAGCGGCGACTCCCGCATCAGAGTTCCGGATCGATCCTGCCGCGGAACCCCTTTTTCTCGGAGCGCTTGCGCTTGTCGGCAAGAATTTTTCGTTTGACGCCGGCCGGGCGGGGACGGTTCTTGCGACGAAGTTTTTCGCGGGCCTGACGCCGTTCTTCGCGAAGGGCTTGCCGGTGGGTATCGATTTTATGAAGGAGGCGGATGAGGGCTTCGTGCCGGTTCCTGGCTTGGGTGCGGTGGCTCATGCACTTGACCGCAAAGCCCGTCGGGAGGTGGGTCAACTGGACGCAGGTCGAGACTTTGTTGACGTTCTGGCCGCCCTTGCCCGAAGCCCGGACAAACGATTCCTCCAACTCGTCCGGATGAACGCCGAGTTTCTTCATGACTTCCTGTTGGTCCGGAGTGGGTTTGAACATGGGAAGAGTGGAGTGGCGGGAGTGAAAACTAGTGGTTTTTGTGGGGAGTTTGAGCCGGGAGGGAACGGGATTTGTTGTCGGCGCTTTCCAGGGTGAGGCCGCGCTTCAGGCATTCGGGGCAGAGGCGGGTCTCCGGATCGGCCGAGAGCAGGTCTTCGGCCACCAGGAAGAGGCGATTGCAGGGGTTGTGGATGCAGTTGACGTACCGGTTGGTGGGGCGGCCGCTATGGGCGCACGTTCCGGCGGGAGCTTTTCCCCGGGCCGTTGCCATGGGGAGGACGACCCGGTTGTCGAAAACGAAGCAATCGCCTTCCCAGAAATCGTCCCGCTCGCCGAGCTCTTTCTCGTAATTCATGATTCCCCCTTCAAGTTGGTAGACCTCTCGAAACCCCTCACGCCGGAAAAGAGCGGAGGCCTTTTCGCAGCGAATGCCGCCGGTGCAGTACATCAGGATTTTTTTTTCCTTTAAATGAGTGTACGCCCGCAGCGTCTCCGGGAGCTGGCGGAAATGCTCGATGGGGGGTGTGACGGCTTCGCGGAAGCGTCCGACCGCGGACTCGTAAGCGTTGCGCACGTCGAAGACGACGGCGTCCGGATCCTCTCTGGCCAGGCGTTTCCATTCCGCGGGCGGGAGATGAGTCGCCGGGTCGCGTTCCGGATCGAACGCCAGGTCCGCGCCCAGCGTGACGATTTCGGGCCGGACTTTGACCGACAGCTTCGGGAACGCCCCGGCCGGTCCCCGGCTCAGCTTGAAGGGCATGCCCGCGAAGCGCGGATCCTTTTGAAGCGCGGATTGGTAGGCGCCGCAGGCCTCATCCGGTCCGCTCACGGTGCCGTTGATCCCTTCCTCCGCCACGATAATCCGGCCCTTGAGGCCGAGGTCCCGGCAGAGAGCGCGCTGGCTTTCCGCGAACGACGCGGGATCCTCGATGCGAGTGTACCTGTAATAGAGGAGGACCAGGTGGTCGGAAACGGCTGGGTGGCGGCTGTCCATGGATCGATGCGAAAACAGGCTCAGGCGATCAGGTGCGAGACGTGCTTCTTGTAGAAGGCCTCCGCGGTTGCGAAAATAGCCTTGGGATCTTCCTGTTTGAGGACCTCATCGGTCAGCTCCTTCATGTCAGCAAAGTCGATGTTCCTGAGCATGTACTTGATCGCGGGCAACCCGGATGCGACGATGCTGAGCTCGTCGACTCCGAGACCGAGGAATATCGGGACGAGCACGGGATCGCCCGCGATCTCCCCGCAAAGACCCACCCGGATGTTTTCCCGGTGCGCCGCCTGGACAATCGTTTGAATCATGCGCAGGACCGCCGGATGAGTCGGCTCATAAAGGTGGGCGATGCGCTCGTTGATCCGGTCGATCGCCAGCAAATACTGGATGAGATCGTTCGTGCCGATACTGAAAAAGTCGCATTTCCGGGCGAGAATGTCGGCGGTGACCGCGGCGCTGGGAATTTCGATCATGGCGCCCACCGGCATCGAGTTGTCGTAAGCGATCTTCTTCTGATCCAGCTCGCCTCTGGCCTCCTGGAGGATCCCGTTTGCCCTGTCCAGTTCACCCGCGCCGCTGATCATGGGGTACATCAGCTTGATGTTACCGCCGACCGATGCGCGCAGAATGGCCCGAAGCTGGGTTTTGAAGAGTTCGGTATTCTCGAGACACAACCGGATTGCGCGAAGGCCGAGAAAAGGGTTCGCTTCCGTATCCGTGCGATAAAGGCTGTTTGGGAACTTGTCGCCGCCCAGATCGAGGGTCCGGATAATGACCGGATCGGGCGCCATCTCTTCGGCCACTTTCTTGTAGGCCTCGTACTGTTCCTCTTCGGAAGGAAACTCGGGCGCATTCAGGAAGAGGTACTCGGTGCGGAAAAGCCCGACACCTTCCGCCCCGTATCGCCGGATGCGTTCCGCTTCGCCGGCACCCTCGATGTTCGCCATCAGGGAAATTGTGGCGCCATCCCGGGTCTTTGTGGTGCGCCGGATCTGGGAAAGTATCTTCTTTTCGAGCGATCGTTTCTCTTCCTGGAGTTTTCCGTAGCGGAAGAGGGTTTTTTCCGAGGGATTAACGACCACCTGCCCATCGTAACCGTCAACGAGGATGTCATCCCCGTTGCTCAGCAGTTTGGTGATGTTTCTCATGCCGACGACGGCCGGAACCTGGATGGAGCGGGCCATGATCACCGCGTGGCTGGTCTTGCTTCCGGCATCGGTGATGAGGGCGAGCACCCGGCCTTTTTCGATGTTGGCGGTGTCGGAAGGGGAAATATCCCTGGCGACGATCACGCGCTCGCTGACCAGGCGCGCCAGGCCGTATTGCGTGTCGCCGACCAGGTTGTGCAGCATCCGCTTGGAGACGTCGCGGATATCGTTGGCGCGTTCCCGCAGGTACTCGTCGTCGATGTGGGCGAAGGCGTCGATGTAACGCTGGGCGACCTGATGGAAACAGTAGGTGATGTTCCGGCCGCTTTCGCGCATCTCACGGATGGTTTCTTCGATCAGCGCCCGGTCTTCGAGAACGAGGAGATGCGCGTCGAAGATTCTGGCTTCGTCCTCTCCCAGGCGCTCGGCCACCTCCTTCTGGAGTTTGAGCACCTGTTGCCGGGTTTCCATCAGCTTCTTCTCGAAGCGTTCGACCTCCCTTTCTTCCCCGCCTTTTTCCACAGGGGTGCCCGGGATTTCCAACTCCTTGGGCACGAACAGGTAAACCTTTCCGTGAGCCACCCCGGGCGAGGCGGCTATTCCCTTGAAAACCTGCTCAGGCTGGATATCAGAACCCATTCAATACATCTCCGTCAAAATAATCCCGACTCCTCTTATCGAATACATGTTAAACAAGGCGAAACAACTGATTAACACACGGAAGCCGTGCCCCGGTCAATGTCGTTTTGGGGACGGCACGAACCCCCGCACGGTCTTTTCATTTGCAAGCTTTGATCCGCTTTTTTTTAACCAAAAATCTCAAATTTCAAATTTACGATCTGAAATGCTTTTTCATGCGGCCTTCAGAGGACAGATAAAAAAGCCGTGCGAACCCCCGAGCCCCGGCCATTGCGCGTGTGGGGTGGCTCACCCGCGGATTTCGGCGTGACTCCCGCCGATTCGCGTTTGTTCAAGGAAAACGTGCGGCCCGTAGGCGTCCCGGATCAGGGAGTCAATTTCAGCGGTGGGGGCCGCCTCGGGCAGGAGTGCGAAAGCCGCGCTGCCGCTGCCGCTGAGAAGCGCGGAGAGCCCGATTTCTTTGCGCAGGGCCGCCAGAACCAGTGCGACAGCGGGGTATTTGGTGCCGACCACGCTTTCGAAATCGTTGGTCATGATCGATTCCAGGGGCTCCTCGCCCCGGCGCCAGGCCCCGAGCCTGGCCTCGATCGCGTCACTGGATGAATACGCTCCGGCGCGTGCGATTTCCCGATAGGCCCAGGCGGTCGGTACGCCGAAGAACGGCTTGAAAAGCAACAGGCGTCGTCGCCGCAGACCCGCTGCCTCGGCAGGTGTCAACGGTTCGATCGTCTCGCCGCGTCCGCGCAGAATGACCGGCCCCCGATGAAGAAACAGGGGACAGTCGGACCCGATGCCGAGCGCCAGGTCGTGGAGTTCCTGTGTTCCGGCCGGAAAGCCCAGAAGCTTGTTCAAGCCGAGGAGCACGCCCGCCGCGTCGCTGCTGCCGCCGCCCAGTCCGGCGCCGAGCGGGATGCTTTTCCGCAGTTCGAGCTCGAGGCCCCCGTCGGCCGGGTGGCGCTCCAGAAAGGCGGTGGCCGCCCGCACCGCCAGGTTCCCTTCGCCGGAGGGAACCGGGTTGCCGCTCGATTTCAGGCTGACACCGGCCTTCGAAACCCGTCGCAGGGCCAGCCGGTCGCCGAACTCGAGCGGAGCAACCAGCGAAATCAGATCGCGGTACCCATCCGGTCGCTCGCCGGTTACAGCCAGCATCAGATTCACCTTGGCCGGACAGAATACCTCAGCGGTTTCCATGAGATTTCGGATTCTGACGACCGATACCCGGCCGGGCAACTCATTATCCGGCAGACGGGGCCGAATCCTCAGCCGAGCGCCTTCGCAATGAAGGCCCCGAGCGCCTTCTCGTAGGACTGCCCGCTCAGGACAAAACCCTTGGCGTGGCCGCCTGTCAAACGCGTGAAAAATTTCGGTTCGTTTGCGGCCTCGTGCAACCGCTCGGCGTGAGTGAAGGGAATCAGTTCATCGTCGGGACTGTGGGCGATCAGCACGGGGACCCGGACGTTCCGGATCTCCCGGAGAGAGTCGTAGCGGTAACGGCTGAAAAGCTTAACGGGAAGCCAGGGGAAGCGGACCGCCCCGATCTCGGGAAACGACGTGAAGGTGGATTCGGCAATCAATCCGGCGCAGGGTTTCCGGGCGGCCAGGTGGATAGCCACCGCCGCCCCCAGCGAACGCCCGAAGAGAAACAGGGATTCCGCCGGAACCCCGCGTTCTTCAGTCAGGTACTTCCAGCAGGCTTCAGCGTCCCGGTAGGTGCCCTGTTCGCCGGGTATTCCTTCGCTTTCTCCGTAACCCCGATAGTCAAACAGCAGGGCGTTCAACCCGAGCTTTTGGAAAAGTTTTACGCTTTCCAAACGGTCGCCGATATTACCCTTGTTGCCGTGACAGAACAGCACCGTCGCGCGGGCCTCCCTGCAGGGGAGATACCAGGCGTGGAGCCGGATCCTGTCGGCGGCGGTGAGGTGCAGATTGTCGTATTCCAGACCGAGTTCCGCCGGCGTGTGGCGGACCCGGCGGCTGGGACGGTAGAGAAAGCGTTTCTGAAAAATCACAAACGCCGCCATCACAACGAGGTAAACCGCTACCGCCGGTCCCAGAATATGAATCCATGTTGTTTCCATGCTCAGTGCCGGCCCGGAACACTCACGCGAGAGGAATAAACGGGCGAATCAGACTCCGGCAGGCCCGTTTAGGGTGGAGGCGGTCTTCAAATTCCGGATTCGCTCATTGATTCCCGCCATCGGTCCGTCGGGGTCCGGTGTTCAGATTTCAGGGGATTCGGAAAAAATGTCCAGTCCGGATCCGATATTCATGCGGGATCCGTCGGTAGACAGGCCCGTGCGGGTGCCGTGAGCCTCCAGGGAGGAGGCCTCCGGGGCGGGAAGTGCTTCACGCCGCGACCCGCCCGAAACGGTTTCAACCGCCCGCCCTGAGGGGTCGCGGTGATTTCCCGCTTGCCTGGCGGGAGCAATCGCTTTGCGATGGTGACGTTTGAAGCTCGTCGACCGTTACCTACTCGCCGAATGGCTGAAGATCCTGGCGTTGATGCTGGGGGTGACGGTGGCGTTGTTGTTCCTGGAGGACATGTACGGCAGTTTCGGCCGGCTGATCGACTACGAGGTTCCGCTGCCGGTGATTCTGCGTTACTACGGAACCCTTGCGCCGAGTTTCCTGCCGATCGTGCTGCCCCTGGCGCTTTTGTTGTCGCTGCTCTACGTCGTGGGTCAGTTTCAGCGCAACAACGAGTTCGTCGCGCTGCGGTCCTGCGGGTTCAGTCTGTTGCGAATCACGTGGACGATCTGGGTGGCGGGGGTGTTGTTTGCCGGGATCTACCTGGCGTTCACCGCCCGTGTCGTGCCGTGGTCGGTTGAGCATTCGCGGGCGATGTGGGAAGAGATTCAGTATTCCCACCAGGCCGAAACCCGTGAAATCGAGCAGGTGGGGGTCACCCACGGCCTGGCCTTCGACAATCGGCACGACGGGCGCCTCTGGTTCATGAACCGTTACAGTTCCTACGCGGGGCAGGGATTCGGAGTGACGGTGTCGGTACTCGACGACGAACGCCGCGAGCTTCAACGGGTGATGGCCCGGGCGGGTGAGTACGATGAGGAGCGCGAAGGCTGGTTGTTCCGCCAGGGCCGCGAGATCGAATTCGATCCGGAGTCGCGCGACATCGTTCGCTCGACACCCTTCGACGAGCGTTTTTACGAGGACTTTTCGGAATCGCCGACGTTCATGCTTCTGATCGACCGTCGGCCCCGGGACCTTTCGCTTTTCGAGTTGCGAGACGTGTTGAACTTTTTCGAGGGAATCGAGAGTCCCCAGCGCAATCCGTACGCGGTCCAGTACCACAGCATCCTGGCGGGCGCCCTGAGTTGTATCATCGTGGTGGGGATCGCGATTCCGTTTTCGGTCAGCGGAGTGAGGACCAACCCGATGATCGGGGTCCTGAAGTCGGTGGGATTGTTTCTGATTTATTTTCTGATGCAGAACGTGACCCGCTTGATGGGGGAACGTGAAATGATGGATCCCGCACTCTCCGCGTGGCTCCCGAACCTGGTCATGCTGGCCGTGGCCATCTGGGTATTTCGCCGTGCCAACTGAAGCAACAACCGTTTCCATCAAGCTGAAACCCGGAACGCGCCCGCGTGTCCTGCACGGCCATCCGTGGGTTTTTACCAACGAAATAAAGAAACTCCTTCCCTCGACGTATGATGGGCGGGCGGTGTACTGTCGCGACAGCCGCGGGCGGTTTCTCGGGACGGGCCTTTACAACAGTCGCTCCCAGATCGCCTGGCGCCGGTTTTCGCGCCACCGGGCCGACTGGGACGAATCGTACCTGCAAGGCGCGATCGCCGCTGCGGTGGCGCGTCGCGGGGACGATCCGGCGGCCCGGCTGGTGTGGTCGGAAGCGGACGATCTGCCGGGGCTGGTGGTCGACCGGTACGGAGAGGTGCTTGTGGTTCAGTTGCTGACCGCCGGATCGGATCGTATGAAGGCCGCCGTGACCGCGATATTGCAGGACCTGCTGAAACCGTTGGAGATCCTGCTGCGCAACGACGCCCCGGCCCGGCGTATGGAGGGATTGGATGCGACCGTGCGGACCGTTTCCGGAAAGCCTCTGCAATCCGGGTGGAGCCGGATCGAGGGGATGGAGTACCGGATCGATTGGGAGCGGGGACAGAAAACCGGCTTTTACCTCGACCAGCGGAAGGAGCACACGGAGGTGGGAGCCCTGGCCGGCGGTCGCAGCGTCCTCGACGCCTTCTGCAATCACGGGGGATTCGCCCTTCACTGCGTTCGGCAGGGGGCCGCTTCCGTGCTCGGGGTCGATATCTCGGAGGAAGCCGTGGAGGTTGCCCGGAGCAACGCTGAGAGAAACGGCCTGGCGGCGGAGTTTCAGGCCGCAAATGTATTCGATTTCCTGCGACAGCAGGAAGAGGCATCCCGGGATCTTGTGATTCTCGATCCCCCGCCTTTTGCCAGGTCGAAGTCCGAGCTCGCGGGCGCCCTCCGCGGGTACAAGGAGATCAACCTGCGGGCGATGAAGGTCCTCGCGCCCGGCGGCATCCTCGCGACCTACTGTTGTTCCGCGCACGTCGGCTGGAGCCGGTTCGCCGAAGTCCTCAACGAGGCCGCCGCGGACGTCGGCCGGAAGCTGACCGTGCTTCGATGCTGCCACCAGCCCCCGGACCACCCGGTTCTGCTCTCCATGCCCGAGAGCGAGTACCTCCGCGGCTACGTGCTCCGGGCGGATTGAGGGGGAGGTCGAATTCGGATTGGGGATTTTCAATTGTAAAAGGGTGTGGCGGGCCCTTCATCCAGGGGCGTTTGCCATCCCGAGATTTGGGTCTTCAGGGCACCGGAATTCTCGAAGCGTTTCGCTGAAATCCTCTATGCGAGCCGATTGACGCCGTGATCGCGCCCCGGGGTGGGTTCAGCGCCGAATTGACTTTTTCGGGCGTGTGAGCCAGAATCCACTTCGTTTTATCCGCAAAACCACTCCCAATTCCCAAATCCCATGAAAGCGCGCACCCTCACTCCCTCCCGGCTTCTTTTCCTCTCCTGCCTGGCGGCGGGCTCCCTGATTGCCGGTGATTCGCTTTATTGACTTGATCGCCTTCGCCACGGAGTACGCCCCGAACGCAAGGCCTCCTACAGCCGCTGCAGCGTCAATCCGCCGTCGACCATGATCACCTGGCCGGTCGAATAGGGGAGGTCGCCGCGGGCCAGAGCGGCGGCCACTTTGCCCGAGTCTTTGGGTTCGCCCCAGCGCTTCTGGACACAGAGCCCCTCGGCGATGAGTTTGTCGTACTTTTCCTGGACGCCGGCGGTCATGTCGGTTCGGGTGACACCGGGACGGATTTCGTAGACCGGGATATCGTATTCACCCAGTCGTGACGCAAAGAGCTGGGTCATCATCCCGATCCCGGCCTTGGCCACGCAGTATTCTCCCCGGTTGACCGAAGCGAC